>SKWF01000194.1 GCA_007129085.1 Balneolaceae bacterium
CATCGCGGAGCAAGTCATTACGCCCCGGAAAATACGATGTCTGCGTTTGCAAAAGCCGTAGAAATGAAGGCTGATATGATAGAGCTGGACATCACGCTTACACAAGATGGTGAGGTTGTGGTTTTGCATGATGAGAATGTAAAGCGGACGACCAATGGGGCAGGTATTGCCCGTACGATGACCCTAAAAGAGTTGCAGGCACTGGATGCGGGACTGTGGTTTTCCGAAAACTACGAGGGAGAGTGGATTCCAACGTTGGAGAAGGTACTGAAGTGGGCAAAAGGGAAAGTCTCACTGAATATCGAAATCAAACCGGAAGCAGTTACCGATGATGTTGAAGGAGGAATTGAGGAGAAATCCCTTCAGCTTGTTCAAAAATATGGGATGGAGAAGCATGTGATATTTTCGAGCTTTGATCTGCGCGCAGTGGATCGGATTAAAAAAGCTGAGCCACGAATTGCAGCTGCCGTTCTGTATCATTACGGCACAGCGGGCAAAAAAGGGCCGATTGACCTGGTAAACAGTTATTGGGCTGATGGATTTAACATAGATCGCAGGTATTTAAGCAACAGATGGATCAATGAGCTGAATGAACAGAACATTCCGGTTTGGGTCTATACGGTGAATAAAGAGAGTCACATGAGGTCGTTAATCAAGAGGGGAGTTTCAGGAATTTTTACCGACCGGCCTGATCTGTTACGAACCGTAGCAAGTGAAGAGCTGAACGAATAAAACTTTTGGATATAGGGGGATTAGGAGAATAGTCTCCCCTGCGCTTGCGCCCCGGGTGAATTTTCCCGGGGAGGGGAGTACGGCTTTAGCCGGGAGGGGTGTTAATCAAAATGTAGAAAAATCCAATGAACACCCCCTTCCCTCCGAAGCCTTGGCGCAGGTGGGCTCTGTTTCTCTCCGCCGGCCGGCGGAAGACTTATTATTGGATAATTTAAAAAATTATTAATCGAACTTTGGTTCTAAAAAAGTTGAACTCTTTTGGGTTTTGGTTTGAATAGATTGGGGGATGCCCCTATTTTAAATTTTCCATCAACCAATACAAATCACCATGGCCACGAAATATATTATTGTTACCGGTGGGGTAACATCATCTCTCGGAAAAGGAATCATTTGTGCATCTCTGGGGCGTTTACTGGTAGCCAGAGGGTTGCGTGTAACCATCCAAAAGCTGGATCCATACATCAATGTTGATCCCGGAACGATGAATCCCTACGAGCACGGGGAGGTTTATGTTACCGACGATGGAGCGGAAACAGATCTTGACCTGGGCCACTATGAGAGATTTCTGGATATTAAAACTTCGCAGGAGAATAATGTAACGACCGGACGCATCTATTACGATGTGATTATGAAAGAACGCCGGGGTGCGTTTCTCGGAAAAACCGTGCAGGTGATTCCGCACATCACGGATGAGATAAAATCTCATGTGATAAAGCTGGGTTCATCAGAAGATTACGACGTGGTTCTGGTAGAGGTTGGCGGTACCGTGGGTGATATTGAAAGCTTGCCCTATATTGAGGCGATGAGGCAGCTGAAGTACGAAGTTGGGCGCGAAAACACCCTGTCGATACACCTTACGCTGGTACCTTACCTGGCAGCGGCCGGTGAGTTAAAGACCAAGCCAACTCAGCACTCAGTAAAAACACTCTCGGAGAGTGGATTAACACCCGATATTTTGGTCTGCCGATCGGAGTATGAGCTGGATGGAACCATCCGTCGCAAAATTGCACAGTTCTGTAATGTGGCTGTTGAAGATGTAATCGCGTCACTTGATGCAGACAGTATTTACGAAGTTCCCCTGTTGATGCAGAAAGAGGGGCTGGACCTGCGTGTGATTGATAAACTCGGCTTACCGGCAAAAAATGCCGATCTGAAGCGTTGGAAGGAGTTTGTTGAGAAAATTAAATTTCCTAAAAAAGAGCTGGAAATTGCGCTTGTTGGAAAATATGTGGAGCATCATGACGCCTACAAATCTATTGTTGAGGCGCTTATACATGGTGGCGCAGTAAATGATACCAAAGTGAACATTCGGTGGGTACAGTCGGAAGAGCTGAATGAGCAGAATGTAAAAAATGAACTGGCCGATGTATCTGGAGTGTTGGTAGCTCCCGGGTTTGGAGACCGGGGAGTAGAGGGCAAATTTTTAGCAGTAAAATATGCCAGGGAGAATAAAATCCCATTCTTTGGCATCTGCTTGGGTATGCAGTGTGCGGTTATTGAATTTGCGCGAAACGTGATGGGAGTTGAAAACGCGAACAGCACCGAATTTGATGAAGATACACCCTACCCAATTATAGATTTGATGCCGGATCAGCGTGATATTGAGGACAAAGGCGGCACCATGCGTTTGGGTAAATATGAGTGCAAAATTGAGAAGGATAGTTTTGCCATGGATGCCTACAAAGAGGAGTTGATTGAAGAGAGGCATCGCCACCGGTTCGAGGTAAATAATGAGTTGAGAAGTGATCTTGTGGAGAGCGGAATGGTGCTCTCCGGTATCAACCCGGAACGAGACCTTGTGGAGATTGCAGAAGTAAAAGATCACCCATGGTTTGTAGGTGTGCAATTTCACCCTGAATTGAGAAGCACGGTTTACGATCCGCATCCACTTTTTGTCTCATTTGTAAAAGCTTCTCAGGATCATTCGGTTTCGCATATTGAAACGGAAGAACAGGTAGCGGAGTGAAAACCGACGATCCATTTGCCGGCAGAGTTCGGGTACGGTGCTGCGGACTGATTGCTGATGGTGAAAATCTTCTGCTTGTTCGGCAAAAAACGCCTACCCGCCCAAACCCTATCTGGCTGCCACCGGGCGGCGGACTACAACTTGGCGAAACATCGGAAACGGCCGTAACTCGAGAGGTTGCCGAGGAGACCGGCATTATTATGAAACCATCATACCTCGCTTTTGTCCACGAATTTGTGGAGCCTCCATATCATGCTGTTGAGCTCTATTTTGTAGCGGAATCGTTCACCGGCACTTTAAAAACCGGGCATGATCCCGAACTGTCCGAACACGAGCAGCAGATTTTAGACTGTGCGTTCATCAACCCGAAAACGCTGACTGAAAACGAACTCTACCCACCGTTTTTGCATTCCGAAAATGTGGTAAACCTTTCTGCAGCAGGAGAAGTAAAACATTTTCTAACGACGTAATATCGACCGTTTTCATGGACCGATGATTTATTATATTTATGTGTGATTTTAACCCAAAAGAACCCTACAGAATGACTTATAAACTGGTAGCATTAATCAGCTCGCTTTTACTTTTTACGTTTTGCACTCCCGCCGAAGATGGGCAGGTACTGTACAATATTAATGGCTATACGATTGAAGAGACTGGTGATTTGTTGAATTTTGAGGCGATTGCGTTTAAGGACGGGAAAGTAGTGGGAACCGGTTTGAGCGATGAACTTTTGGAGGCGTATCCGGGATTTTCGGCGCGTGATGGTGACGGAAAAACGCTGCTGCCCGGTTTGATTGATGCCCACGCCCACGTTATGGGGCTCGGATTCCAGGAGATGGATGTGGACCTCTCAGGAATTACCAGCCTGGAGGAAACATTGGAGAAGTTGGAACAACATGCAGCCGATAACCCGGAGTTGGAGTGGATTCGGGGACGTGGATGGAACCAGGTGCTTTGGGAAGATAACGAGTTTCCTACGGCTGAAGATATTGATGAAGTAGTGAGCGATCGACCGGTCTGGTTGACCCGTGTTGATGGTCATGCCGGTTGGGCTAACAGCCTGGCGATGGAGCTCTCCGGAATTAGCCGGGAGACACCGGATATTCAAGGTGGACGAATAGTGCGTGATGAACGGGGAGATGCTACCGGAATTTTTGTGGACGCTACGATGGGATATATCTCGGAGTATATCCCCGAGCGTACCGAGGAGGAGAATTATATGGCACTTGAGCTGGCTCTGGAGAAAATGGCATCCAGCGGGATTACATCTGTGCACGATGCGCGAACGGATGAATTTACCTGGGAGATGTATAAAGAGTTTGCCGATCGCGGTGATTTGAAAACACGAATTTATGCGATGATTGCCGGTGCAGGCGATACGTTTGATAACCTAGCTGAAGACGGGCCTATTGAAAGTTATGCAGATGATAAATTGGCGCTAAGAAGTGTGAAAATCTCATCAGACGGTGCGCTGGGAAGTCGTGGTGCCGCTTTGTTAGAGGATTATTCTGATGAACCCGGTAACACCGGACTGCTCTTTTTTGATCAACAGGACTTAAATGAAATGTTGCTGAAGGGAGCAAGCAATGGGTTTCAAATGAATATCCACGCCATTGGTGATGCCGCCAATCGCCAGGTTTTGGATGGCTTTGAGTATGTACAGAACGAGCTGGGCGATCAGAGTGATTTACGCCACAGAATTGAGCATGCTCAAATTGTTCATCTTGACGATATTCCGCGTTTTGTGGAGCTCGATCTTGTAGCTTCTATGCAGCCTACACACGCCACCAGCGATATGAATATGGCTGAGGACCGAGTGGGGAGTGACCGTATTGAGGGCGCCTACGCCTGGCAGACATTTTTAGACCAGGGAACGGTAATTGCCGGCGGATCGGATTTTCCGGTGGAGAATGTGAACCCGTTTTATGG
>SKWF01000029.1 GCA_007129085.1 Balneolaceae bacterium
CCCGCACGCAGCGTAAGCGGAGATGCGGGGTCTCCCAATGATGTAATGTGTGTGAGCGTTGGTGGAGCAATAGCTATATTGAAGGAAGGAGATCGCGGATCTACTCCGCCGGCCGGCGGATTGTCCGCGATGACATTTTTTTAAAGTTTTGCCAAAACGTTACCCGGTCTCTCCTTAGAGAATTCCGGGCGCAATATTGGTTGATAATTGGATAAGAATGAAAACAGGAGATGTACGGATCAAGCCCGACATGGCGAAGAGAATTCGGAATCAGCTTTACTGCGTTGCCTTGTCAAAGATTTCACGAAGTATTTGAAGGGCGATCTCTTTTTTAGGTCCTTTAAACTCTTTTGATGATTCTTTCCCGATGAGCTGAATCTCATTTTGATCGGTATGGAAGCCGGAGTTTTCACCCGTAAGGGAATTAGCGCAAATCCAGTCGATATTCTTTTTCCGGAGCTTCTTTTTGGCGTTCTCTTCAAGGTTGGCGGTTTCCATGGCAAAACCGATTAATACTTGCTTTTCGGCTCGATTCTCTCCAAGCCACTGTAAAATATCGGGCGTTTGTTCCATCTCAATAGATGTTTCCGAATCTTCCTTTTTAACTTTTTCTTTGGAGGAAGATGCAGGTTTGAAATCAGATACAGCGGCCGCCATGATAATGATATCGGCATCCTTATGATTTTGTGCTAAAGTGAAAAGGTCATCGGCGGTGATGAATGACTCAACAGCCATCCGTTCTGTTTCCTTTTCATCAACCGGTCCTTTAAGAAGTGTTACCTCACCACCAAGTCGCACGGCAGCTTCAGCCATGGCGATACCCATTTTACCGGAGCTGGGGTTTGATATAAATCGAACGGGGTCGAGAAATTCCCGGGTTGGTCCGGCACTTACAAGAACCTTTTTGCCGGATAGTGGACCTTTTTTCCGATTTTCCGTGATGATTTGATCCGCATATTCTAAAATAGCATCGGCTTCAGGTAATCGTCCAACTGCTTCAATTCCACTGGCCAGATAGCCTGATTCGGGCTCCAGGACATGAAATCCGTGGTTTTTTGCCTGCGAAATGTTATCCGATACAGATGCACTTTCATACATCTCACCATCCATGGTGGGACAGATCAGAATTGGGCATCGAGCGGCTAAAACCGTAGAGGTTAGCATATTATCAGACTGTCCATGCACAATTTTAGAAAGGGTATTGGCTGTGCAGGGGGCAATCACATAAAGGTCAGCCCATTCACCCCAGTGGATATGCTTGGTCCAGCTTTCACCGGGGTCGGTGTCGTTAAACATCTCCACAGCTACTTCATTTCTGCTCAGGGAAGAGAAAGTTTCAGAACCAACAAAGCGGGTAGCTGAAGGGGTCATGATAACCCTCACTTCGGCTCCCGCTTTTTGAAATTCACGTAAAAGGTATACCGCCTTATAAGCAGCTATACCACCGGTAACGCCCAGTAAAATGCGTTTACCGGATAACATTTAAATTTCCTTTTCAGGATACTTATAGGTTGTTTTCTCATCAATCATCTCATGAACAGACCGCTGTGTAGCGTGCGGAAGTTGTTCGAATGATTTGGAGATACGCTCTTGCTCTTCGTTGAAGGTGAACTCATCTTCATCTTCAAAGCCTTCAAAATATTTCAGCTTTTCATCGAGCTCGAGCTTTTCCTGGGCTGCAATTTGTCGAGCTCTTTTCGACATAATTACAATTTTTTCGTACTTATTTCCTTCGTCATCGCCCAGTTTGTCAATATTCAGTGTACGTATTGGCATAATATAAGTCTGTAATCTGTTATTTATGTGTTCATGAAACGTTCAACGGCTTCCTTAATTTCACGATAAGCCGTTTCGAGATCATCATTTATAATAACCGTATCAAACCGGTCGGCATAGGAGATCTCTTTTTTTGCGCGCTTCAATCTGGTGGAAAGTGTCTCTTCAGTTTCCGTATTACGGTTTCGAAGACGCTGTTCCAAAACGTCCATTGATGGGGGAGAGATGAAAAGCGTGAGCCCTTCACTGCCGAAATACTCTTTAATATTCACGGCTCCAAGTACATCAATGTCAAGCAGAATAAAATACCCTTTATTTAACTGCTTTTCAACGTCTGACTTTAATGTACCGTATTTGATTCCGTTGTAAAACTCTTCCCACTCCAGGAATTCATCCTCTTCTATTTTTTTATCAAACTCCTCATCAGGTAGGAAGTAGTAATCTTCACCGTCTACTTCTCCTTTTCGAGGAGGGCGAGTTGTGGCACTAACGGAAAATCGCAGATCCGGAAAATCGTTAAGCAATCTTTTGGCCATAGTTGATTTGGCGCCACCGCTGGGTGCTACCAATACAATTACTTTACCGCGTTTACTCAACGTTCTGTACCTGCTCTCTTATCTGTTCAAGTTTCTCTTTGGCCAGCACAATATTATGGGAGATGGAAGAGTCGTTCGCTTTTGAGCCAATCGTATTCAGCTCGCGGTTAATTTCCTGACTGAGAAAATTCAGCCGCCTTCCCACAGGTTCATCACTATCTAAAGCTTCAAGGAAAAATTTCAGGTGTGATTTAAGGCGAACCACCTCTTCGTTGATATCCATTTTGTCCACCAGTATAGCGACCTCCATCTCCATGCGGTCCGGGTCAAAATGCTCATCATCCACAAGTTTTAAAATTCGTTTTTGCAGCTTATCCCGTGTTTCCGGTGTTTTTTTGTTGGACTGTTCTATTACTTTATCCAGCAGGTCAATGATCCCTTCTGATTGCAGCTTAAGATCTTTTTCGAGCTCTTGCCCTTCTTTTTTGCGCATCTTGTTTAGATGCTTAAGGGCAGATTTAATCGCCTTTTGGGCACATTTCCAGATAATTTTCAGGCTCTTCTCATCCTCTTTTCGGGATTCAAAAATGTCATCAAACCGATAGAGGTCATTAAATTGAATGGGCTCAGAAATATTTGCAAGTGTTCTCATCTCCTGCATCATTTCGGAGTACGTTTTTAACAGCTCCTTGTTATACGTGGTGTTGGGAATGCCTGCGGCGGTTTTGTCAACATTTATGTTTACGAGCGCCTTCCCTCTTGATAGATGCTCCTGGACAATCTCTTTAACATCGAGCTCTTTATCGTTGATGGAGCTTGGCATCCGGGTAGAAATATCGAGGTAGCGGCTATTTAGCGTTTTAATTTCAACCGTTACCTGTATGCCGCCTTTAGAAGCTTCTCCGCGGCCAAAACCTGTCATTGATGTGATCATAAAAACGTTCTTTGAATAATCTGTTATCCTATTATAATTGGTAAATATCGATGCAAAAAGTTATGGAAGGTATTGAGTAGCGCCAACAAAATCTATCGCTATTACAACCTAAGGCCCACTATCCTGGATCTCCTTCAGTTTCTTCACGGCGCGCTCGTTTAAATTGCTGAATATATCTTCTGAAATATCACCCAGCGTAAATTTCATGCGGAGCCAAACTACGTAAGTCGCCATAACATCTTCGTAGCAGTAGTGCTCAATTTCATCCAGCTTTTCGTCGCGATACATCTGCAAAACCTCATTGCCTTCGCCGGTCTGCTTAAAGGGGATTCCAATCAGGTGACCAAGATGTTTCAGCTTCGGATAGGAGCTCGCCCCGTAGTTACTGAATTCATCCATCAGATCTACATTCACTTTGCTGAATCGGTAGCGGATATCGTAATGGTTCAGACGGATCGGCATCTGCATATTGTGGTGCATGGATCGGTAGGTGAGCAGGGGAAGATCAAAACCGCGACCGTTATGGTGGATCAGCCCAAAATCTTTATAGGTTAAGAGAGCATCAAACAGCTGTTTAAGTCCCTCTTTTTCATCAGACCCGTTCCAGCTTACTTTTTGAACCGGTTTGCCCATATTTTCCACCCAAAGCCCAACCCACGATACCATACGATGGTACATTGGGGGCAGAAAACCGCTGTTATTACGGGTGAGCTCTTCGCTGGCCTGGATTAGCAAATCCTCTTCTGAGCTGTCGTGGTTGTTAAGCACGTTGCGGAGGAAATCAAAATCCGGAATTGTCTCGACATCAAATACAAAAAACATAATTATTGGCTTCGTTCACCTGAAATAGTTTGCTCAAATTGCGATTTGAAAGCTTCATCTGCAAGTCCACTGCCTAAAAGGTACATGGTTTTTGTGATGGTTGCTTCCATCGTCATATCACCTGCGCTCAGTGCTCCCAGTTTTTTCGCTTCTCTGCCGCTTGCGTACTGACTCAGGTCTACCGCATCGTACGCGGCCTGGGAGGTTATGATTACGTGTGTTCCATTTTTACGGCACTTTTCCATAAATGGCAGTAGGCTGTAATTACCTTTGATGGGGAAATTGCCGCTACCAAACGCCTCAAATATAACCGCCTTTGTTTTACTCAGATCAAAACAGTCGAGCATGTTGGGATTCAGACCGGGATAGATTTTTACCAGGTGGATGGCATCATCAAAAGCCGGGTGTACATGCAGATCATGTGCCGGTTTTTTCCAACTCTGTGATAGTTCAATATCAATACCTATATCTGCAATTGGCGGAAAGTTTGGAGAGGTA
>SKWF01000239.1 GCA_007129085.1 Balneolaceae bacterium
GCTCAATACAATATTGGTATCGATGTATCCACAAAGTTAATCAACCTGGTTGATAACGGTACGACGATGGGATCTCACTCACTGCCACCACTTAATCTGCCCAAGCAAAATGGTGCCAATCGCATTCTGCATATCCACGAAAACAAACCGGGCGTACTTTCTGAAATCAACAATATTCTGTCCGGAATGGATATCAATATTTTGGGACAATATCTGAAAACCAATGAGCAAATTGGCTACGTGGTGTTGGATATCGATAAGCAGTCGGATGACAAAGCATTTGAAGCGTTAGGTAACGTAAAGCATACCATCAAAACGCGGATTCTATACTAAGGAAGTTTAAAGTTCGCGTAGTTTTCAACTACTCGCTTCAAAATCCGCTTCATGACGTCTGTATCGGTATTTGGGATATCTCTTCACATTTTTGAAACATCTGTTAGGGGAGCATAAGTGTACATTGGGATGAATACTAATTCACTCCCAACGACATGATGAATTTTAAATTTCTCTGTGTACTGCAGGCCATTTTTATTTTTATATTTGCCGCGATAACACTGCCATTCTTGCTAAGTTTGCAGTCAGCAGAGTACGATCAATCTGCAGATATAACCCCTTCAGAAACCAACATTTCCAAGACCATTGATACACAGAAACAAATAGAGTCACATCAATGGCCTGCAAACGGATCATTTATACTCATACATAAAGATTTTTAATCGATTGATTACATTCCATCAGACCGGCCTACCCAAAATTCAAATAGTCTTTTAAATTGTTTAACGAAGTTGTATATACCCTTAAAATTACTTTCGGGTATAATTTCAATAAAAGACATCTCCGGCTTGATGAACTTCAAAATTCTATTCTCAATACTGCTCACATTCTTTTTGATTTTTTCCACAGCAGAATGTACAGTTGCACAAACCGACACCGCAGACCGTGAACTAATATTTGAACATTACGGTCTCAAAGATGGTCTGCCAAGTAATACCGTCCACGAGATGGTAGAATCAGACGATGGATTTTTATGGTTCACCACTCAAAATGGAATTGTACGGTTTGATGGTGTGGAGTTCACAAATTTTACCAAGCCGGAAACAGACGGCATCATAAGTTCAGATTTGCCTGATCAAATTCTAAAAGACAATGATGGAGGGCTCTGGATAGGTTATCAACTGAACCACTACATTGCACAATACGACTCCATTGCCGGTGATTTTATCTACCGGGATTTACACCAAGAAGTTGATGTACCCGGAGGAATACTACATACCCGATTAATGGGTATAGACCATAAAAACAGGCTCTGGGTTGCGCTTATTCGTAATGAAAAGCCGGAAGAGGCATGGGTAATGACTATCGACACAGCTACCGGAGAAATCATCAAAATTTACATTGATGACGATGGCAATTCCCTGTTTGAAGATGGCTATTTTTACCGAACTCAATATGCCGGTGTCGGTATCAGCCCCTTTTTACCCACCGATAATGGTGTTTGGTTAGGCGCCAGGGATAATGTCCATTTCGTCGACAATGATGATAATATTCACTCCTACCTTGATTACCCATTAGATGACTCACTAACATTTGGCACATCCAACATCAACCTGGTAGACGAAGAAGTATGGGTTTCATCCGGTGGGCCATTTCGGTTTGATGAAGGCACCAACTCATTTCAGCAGATCGAAAATCTCCCTGAAGAGATTTATACCGCCATGACCTACAAAACCTACCAAGACAGCAATGGTCACGTCTGGATCACCAGTGGAGCGGGAACGGTGCGAATTCATCCAAATGGTGATGTTGAAGAGGTTTCAGATCGCGAGGAGTTTTCGCATATGCCCAATACAATTCTCTTTCCTGAATCGGAAAGCGAACAGTATATCTGGTTTGTGAACAAACACTTGAGTCCTGCGGCTAATATTAGTGATGGCATTACCCGTTACGATAAGAAGCAAGATCAATTTACAACCACTTATGGCAACCTACCCGATGAGGACAGGACAGCTCCGCATCGATATATTACCTTGATACGGGAAACGGCTGACGGCACCATTTGGATAGGAGACAATTACACCGGGCTCTATTACCATCACCCCGAACATCAACTATTTTCGGATATCATGGCGGGTGAGGGAATTCCTGAAGCCGGCCAAAATGAATACTATTTCTCCATTGCGGAATCACCGGACGGCCTCATCTGGATCGGGTCAGTCAACGGACAGATTTTTACTTACAACCCCGCAAGCGAAAACACAACGCTTTTTCATACGGTTGAACCGCCGGAAGATCAACAGGGATCAGACCGAAATTTAATTTTCGATCTCCATATCCAAGATGATGGTACCCTCTGGGCTGCTACGGAGTTGAGTGGACTGCAACGGTTTAGGTACAACACTGAATCGCTCCAAATTATCGACACAGAAATTTGGATGTCCAATAGTGGAAAAGACGGGTATGATTTGTTTCGTGCCGTAACAATGATTGAGCCAAAAAACAGCGAGCTTTGGATCGGCTCTGGCGGAGGATTTGCCATTTTTGACTACGAAGAGGAACAATTCAGATCGTACGATGCGGATGCCGATTCATTTGACCCTCGTTACGCCTACGGCACTTCTTCAGCCATCACATCTGATGGAAGCATTTGGTTCTTTGGGGAAGATGGCTTTGGGCTGAAACGAATCGACCCGGAAACCCGGGAAGTAACCCGATATAACGAACCCGGATCTGTGCCGGATGAGCATGCCTTTGGTGAATATGACGTCGACAACATTATTGAAGATCAGCATGGAAATATTCTTGCCGCTTACGACAATATTTTCCTTCTGGATGAAGAAGACGGAGCATTCAAGCCGCTATCAGACAATTTTAATATGAGCACAACCCATCTCCTTGAAGATCCTGACGGCGGCTATATGTTAACCACCTATGGAAAAGGAGTGTACTGGTTCAATCTTGATGGTGAAATTACCAAACAGCTAAACCAATCCAGCGGCCTGGCAAACGATTTAGTTACGGACGCCAAATTAGATCAAGATGGGAACCTTTGGACTATGCATGCATTGGGTATTTCGATGTACGACAGAGATGAAAACCGAGTCATCAATTACGGACCATCGCATGGGTTAACAGGCGCAGAATCAGAAAATCCGTTTCGGTTAAAAACCACCAAATCGGGATATTTCGCCCCATTTTTTCTTTCGAGTTCCCTCGCTGTATTTGATCCCGCATCGGTGGACCTGAACAGTTTTAACCAACCGCCAAAGATTACCGGTGTCTCTACGTCTAACGGGCGACTTCCCATTCAGGCCGGTGACGCTGTCTCCATACCCCACAATTTTGGAGAGCTTACATTCAGCTTTAGTTCACCACAATTTTTACGTGGCTCCATGCAGGAATATCGCTACAGGTTAAACAGTGACACTGAATGGTCGAACTGGAGCACCGAACGGAATATTCAATTTGCGGGCCTCTCCCCCGGTTCATACTCATTCCAGGTACAAACTCGCAACAGCTCACGCGAGGTGCACCCAGCAATTACAGAATATCAATTTGCTGTGATTCCCCCCTGGTATGCCTCAAACATCGCAATTGCCCTCTATATTTTATTGGGTTTTGGGTTGATGTTAACCATCGCTACACGCTATTCAAACTACCGAACAAAACAAATAAATATGCGTTTACGGGCTGAGCAAGCTGAAGAATTGGCTAAACTTGACAGGATAAAAACAAATCTTCTCACCAATATTTCTCATGAACTCCGTACACCACTAACGCTGGTGATGGGACCAATTGAACAACTTTACGATCACTCCAAAGAGCTCGGTACCGAATGGCAGCATCGGTTGGAAATAGCCCGTAGGAACGGAAAGCGTCTTGGCAATCTTGTTGAGCAGGTTTTAGACCTTACAAGGCTCGATTCAAAACAGATGCAATTGAATCCCAAAAAGGTTGAACTCAACAACTTTTTAAAACGGACCCTGGAATCGTTTGACAGCATGGCCGAGCGAAAACAGTTAAATCTATCATTCTCTATTCCTGAGCATGATGTTTATGCAAGCATAGATCCCGATAAGTTTGAAAAAATTATTGTAAACCTTCTTTCAAATGCAATGAAGTTTACACCAAATAAAGGCTCCATAACCCTCAGACTTGAAGAAAAAGAACAACAGGTTGAGATCCATGTTACAGATACCGGCAAAGGAATTAATAAAGAGCAGCAAACGCATATTTTTGATCGATTCCAATCAACCGAGGAGACAATTGGCACAGGTGGAAAAGGATTAGGAGTTGGACTATCGATCGTAAAAGAGTTCGTCGAACTTCATCAAGGATCAATTTCTGTGACCAGCCAACCGGGATCCGGATCAACGTTTTCTGTAACCATACCCAAAGGCGAATTTTCGGAATCTGAGGATGCATACCCGGCAGGGACAGATCAATCAGATGAACCGAATGTTGTCGAAGCGTCCGAAAAATCTATTCCCGGAGTCATTGAAGATCGCCCTTATACCGTGTTACTGGTTGAGGACAACGAAGATATGCAAGAATATGTA
>SKWF01000308.1 GCA_007129085.1 Balneolaceae bacterium
TCCCAGTCATCTTCGTACATGCCATCTTCAATGGAGACAATAGGGTACTTCTCAACCCAGTCTGCCCAGTATTCAACCATTTCGTCGGCATTACGAACGGAGCCATCACTCCACTTAAATTCGTACACTTTCTTTTCGGTATTGTAGAATTCGGAGCTGGCAGGATCGAGCGCGATTAAAATATCATCACCGGGCGTGTACCCAGATTTTTCTACAGCTTCAAGGATAACTTCGATCGCCTCTTCGTTCGATTTCAGGTTTGGTGCAAATCCACCTTCGTCGCCAACGGATGTATTGTAATTTTTGGCAGACAATACCTTTTTCAGATTATGAAATACCTCCGCGCCAATCTGCACAGCATGGCTGTAAGACTCTGCACCTGTCGGCATAATCATAAATTCTTGCGGGTCAACATTATTATCGGCGTGTGAACCACCATTGATAATATTCATCATCGGCAGGGGGAGTACTTTCGCATTAACGCCACCCAGGTATCTCCATAACGGCAAACCGGTTGTTTGTGCGGCAGCTTTTGCTACGGCAATAGATACGCCAAGAATTGCATTTGCTCCAAGCTTTGCCTTGTTCGGCGTACCGTCCAAGTCTATCATTACCTGGTCAATTTCTGTCTGCAGGCTAACGGGGTAGCCAAGAAGCTCTTCTGTTATCGGGCCGTTGATGTTTTCTACAGCTTTTTTTACGCTTTTACCGAGGAAATAGTCTTCATCTCCATCGCGAAGTTCTACGGCCTCAAACTCTCCTGTTGATGCTCCTGATGGAACGGCTGCTCTTCCAAGTACACCATTAGTGAGGAGAACGTCGACTTCTACTGTTGGATTTCCGCGCGAATCCAAAATTTGTCGCGCATTAATATCTTCTATTAAACTCATAATCGTTATTATTGATTGGTTAATTTCTAATCATAACAATGTACTGTTTAATCAAGTTTAGATAAAGAAAAACCGATGAAACCTATACTGCTTTACGATATTGACGGAACTTTACTGAATGTGCGCAGGGAATTTCTGCATACTATAATTGATGAACACTTAACTGAATTACAGATTGAGAAACCAAAAGTAGATGGACGGTCATTTGCCGGACGTACAGATCGCGGAATTTTTATGGAGCTGCTAGCGCAATACCCAAACAGAGAGAACCTTTTTAAGAGGTTCAGGGCACTCTATGTTAAAAGTATGCAGGAGCAACTTACCTCAGATAAAATTCTACGGTTTGATGAAGCCATCGAGTCAGCCCGGATAGCAAAGCAAAAAGGGTATAGGGTGGGATTGTGTACAGGAAATTTCGAAGAGGTAGCCTACGCAAAAGTAAAAGCTGCAGGGTTAGACGGGGTGTTTACATTTGGCGGTTTTGGTGGGCAGCACGAAAACCGAAATGATCTGCCGCAGTCGGCAGACCAAAACTACCGGGCAGCACATGGCGGGAAACCCAGCCCGGATCAATATGTGATTATTGGTGATACTCCGAATGATATTCGTTGTGCAAAATATTTTGGAGCTAAAGTAGTAGCGGTAACCACGGGCGGGTTTTCAAGGAAGGAGCTGGAAGATCATCAGCCCGATTTTGTATTCAAAGATCTATCAAACCCACACAGCTGGCTGGAAAAGCTTTAATGAGCTACCACAACCGGCCAAATGTTAATGTGATTTGAGGCGTGCCGAACCACCGTTGTGCATCAAAGAATGGCTCCAGGAGCAATTCTCCATCTTCATCAAACTGAAATCGTTCTTCAATTCTGCCGGGGCCCTCTCGCAAATCGGGTTGCTTCGGCATCATCATTTGAATACCGTTGGGGTAGTAATTGAAAAAGTAGCCAAACTCGATACTGGTTACACTCGCAAAATTTCGTCCCACATCCATTCCAAATTTTATTTCACCGGCGGCGCCCCAGTGCCATTCTCCTTCACTCCAACCTGTAAATATATCGTTTACAGGTTCAAAATAGTTTTGAAACTGTTCGCGGTAGCCATTGTCATTACGGTCATCAAAATAGGGAAATGAAAACGCTGCAACAGGACCGGCACCGGCGCTTATGAAAAACCTGTAGTCATCTTGAACAACATCACCGAAAAGCCGTTGCCGAAAACCAAGCATTACAGGGAATGAGAATGCACGCTGGAATTTATTAGGCACAATTTGCTGGCCGAAAAAGATGTCTGTAAACGTCTGCTCGGTAACATCACGCAGATTGTTAAAGCGCAGAACGGCATAGCCTTCGGTCTGGCTGCCCAACACTCGGCGGTATTCACCACCTAATCCCAATCCAAAGTTACTTACTAAAACATCAAAGCCGATTCCGGCCCTGTAGTTGTCATTTAGATTTGTAGCAACACGCTCACCTTCCCTAATGGGAGGTTCTTCAACTTGAGCAGTAGCTTGTTGCGTGGAAACAAAAAGCAGGATGAACGTTAGAAGCGGAAGTAATATTTGAATAGTAGCGTTTTTCATATCGAATTTATTATAAGTTCAGTCCTTCAACGGATTTGAGTTCCACAGCATTGCATTACAAAGGTAAATTTTATAATTCATTAAGGTAATTTAAAAAGCCTATTTGATTATTGTTTGATTTAGGCTTTTATTCATGCAGAAAATTCGCCTTACTACCAAATAATTCAATTGGGTACATATTATATGAGTTCTGTAACGAAATATTTAGTCTACGGCCCACAAGACACGCTTCGAAGAATGATACCGAAGATGTTTGAGTCGATAGAGCCGAAGTATATATATAAATATGATTCGGACGCGAACAAAGATCAGGTTTATGTTGCGGTTTACGAACAATTTGAGAAGCAGATTAATGCAACAATTACATTAACATGTATTGTAGAGTGCACAGCTGATCAAAATAGAATTGAGCTGAAAAAAGCCGGTGGCCGAATGGGCTTTAGAGGTAGTTCGCTATCTGAAGACAAAAATATCGAATCTGACATTGTAGATTTTATAATGGATTTCTCAAAGCGGTTTGGCCTATCTTTGCAGGAAGAGGTTGCAAAGCCGAAAAAAGAGGAAGAAGATGAGAAAGAGAGTTCTTAAACTTATCTGATGAGCAGTACCAATCGTGATTGGACCGTTCTGCGCATGCTGGAATGGGCAACGGACTATTTTGAAAAGAAAAAAATTCCGGATCCCAGGCATAGCATAGAATGGCTATTGGCTTATGTGCTGGATATCAAGCGGCTGGATCTATATCTGAAGTTTGATCGGCCGCTTGGCCGTAAAGAACTGGATCAGCTTCGCAAGCTTGTAAAACGAAGGGCCGCACACGAGCCCCTGCAATATATTGTGGGTCATACCGATTTTATGAATTGCAGGATTGATGTTAACCCATCTGTGCTTATCCCCCGTATTGAAACGGAGCAACTTGTAGAACATTTACTGGAGAGAACCTCTGATAGGAGAAATACACCCATAAATTTACTGGATATTGGTACGGGCAGTGGGTGTATTCCAATTTCCATCAAAAAAGAAAACCCGGGTTGGAATTGTTGCGGAGTTGATATATCGAGTGAAGCTCTGAAAGTGGCTGCACAAAACAGTGTAAGTAACGACGTAGAAGTAAACTTTTTTGAGGGAGATCTGTTTAATCTTGATGACCATAAAAAAATTAACGAGATACCCTGGGATATAATCATTTCTAACCCTCCCTATATACATCCAGATGAGAAACCGGAGATCAACAAGCAGGTTCTAAACTACGAGCCTTCCGAAGCTCTGTTTGTTGATGATCCGATGAGCGTTTATAAATCGATTCTCTCCTTTTCTAAAAAACAAAATGCGGGCCTATTTTTGGAGTGTAACGATAAAACTGCCGAGGAGGTGAAGTGCAAAGCGGAAGAACTTTTTGGCAGTGTTGAACTCCTTAAGGATCTGGATAAAAACCCCCGGTTTATAGTTGCTATTTGAGATCTCTAAAATGTTATAAACCAACGATTTTTTACAGCCAGTTAAAAAGTTATGTAGAATGGGGAGTAAACGCTGTTTAAAATATGTGGATAACTTGTGGAAAAGTTTTTTGTAACAAATTTACCGCTACAGGTCAATGGCGAAATCTGTGTTAGGGAATTGTTATGGGATGTCAAGTTAAAAATGACAGTTTTTGATTAGAATCCATAAAGTACTGGTGTGCATGTGATTATAAATATTTGATGAGTGTGGATAACTTTGCGAGTCCCTTGAAATATTTAATTGATTTGAGCCAAATAAATTAACATTTTCTTTTCCCGCACGATAGAAAAGTGGCTTTTAGTGTGTGGATAACAAAGGGACAATTGCAAGAACTATTTTAACTTTTTTGGAGGCAGTTTACGTTGAATTCGATAACAGCTGAATCAGCTTGGAGTGAATGTTTAGAGATCATTCAGGACAACATCAGTTATCAGAAATACAAGTCCTGGTTTGAGCCTATCAAACCCGTGAAGATTGAAGAGGGAACTCTCACTATTCAGGTACCCAGTCAGTTTTGGTACGAATGGCTGGAAGAGCA
>SKWF01000104.1 GCA_007129085.1 Balneolaceae bacterium
GCTTCCACTTCCGTTTCCACTTTTTGATTTTCTTCTCTGCCTCAATTGCATCCCGCATCCGTGGATACTCATCATACCAAACCAACTTCGTTGTCTTGTACTTTATCGTAAATCCTGATCCTTCCCCTGATTTATGTTTATGTACTCTGCCACATAAATCACCGGTGACACCTGTGTAAAGAACAGTGTTGTATTTATTAGCCATTATGTATACAAATCCCCTCTTCATATTTGTATGAATGTTGTGAAGGGAATTCCTGACAGTTTTTCTAAAGAATGAACTGAAATAGAATTTTGTATTGCGTAGTGGACGGTTTCCCGTCTTGATTTATTGCTTTTTCGACAGTAGGAGATGCCGTGTCGGGGCACGGCATGATATAGAATCAGAACTTACAAACCCTACCAACCTTACTACACTTTAGCTGATTCAACACTATGCAGAAAAAGAGAACCGCGGGGGCGCTGGGACGCAGTTGAATATTAGATTTGAAGCATTATAATTCGCGTTTCCTCATCAACTCACCCAAACCCCCTCTGTCTCTCCCCCTTGGAAATGGGGAGAGTTTGTAATTGCCAGTTTACATTTTTTAGTCTGAAACTTATAAAGAGTTTTCTTTGCAACAGACAACAATCATACTCAGCGTCATAGCGCCTCTGCGGTTTTGCACCGCCCTACCTGAGCCCTCAAAAAATCCACCGAAGAGCGGCTATCCTAGCGTTCCGCTGCAGAGCAACGGAACGAGAAATACAAGAAGGGGGCTGAGTGCTTGCAGACAGGTGCCGCATGACATAAATAGAACTTATAGCTTCAAACAAATCAACGGGCATGCCCCGAATCAAAAGCGGTCGGGCCGGCTTCGCGCACTGCCCGTTGTACATAACACTCAGCGACATCGCGTCTCCGCGGTTCACCTTTATCTTGTGATAAAATAGTCCCCTAATTCTCTTATCGACTAATTCCCTAATTGACAAAACCAATTACACAAATCATCGATTAGACGATTACACTAAAAACTTACAACCTCAAAGAATCCACAAAATCGTCATCGCCGAGTTCGGTGGAGAGCTGCCGGAGGGCGTCCTCTATGGAGATCTGTAATTTAGTAAACGCTACATGGGCATCGTTGTCGTTGCGGAATTTTTCAACGATTGTTTCTGCACCGGAGAGATCCAGGCGATAGACGGCATTTCGGAGGTCAATAATAAAGTCCGTTTCACCATATTGTGCACTGCCCGATTCGGCCAGCTCTTCCCGCCCTTCTTCGGCAAATTTATCAATTGCGAACTTCAGATTTTGCACGGCAACTTCGGTGGATTGTTCTTCTGCTTCGATTGAATCTGCAGCTACTGCCGAAGCGTATCCCGTGAAGTGCAGGGAATCTTGTGTTGAGGTCTCGGTTCCATCATACCAATCGGGAGCTGTTCTCTCTTCAACTTCTTCGGTCTCCTCCACCGGTTCCTCTTCAGTTACAGCTTCCGGGGTGGAGCAGGCGTAAAGCAGGCCTGCGATCAAAAAAATTGATACAAAGTATTTCATCATTTAGTGTAGTGAGTAGTAGCCCGTAGCGCCGGACTCAGTTTCTATTTTTAGTTTCAGAGAACGATTCTCTTTTTGTGCTTTTGATATTCTTTTCTCAATCTCTTCCAGTGTTTTCACCGGTTTGCCATCCATTTCAATAATTTCGTAGCCAACTTTGAGCCCCCGGTTTTTGGCGATGGAGTTTGGCGCAATCCGGTGGATAAAAAACTCAAATTCCTGTGGCGATTCCGGTGATGCCAGTCCGCGTACAGAAAATCCATACTCTTCGAACTGTCCATGTACAATTCCGGAGCCGTTCCGATCTTCAGGAAGTTCATCAAAAAACTCCTCCTCTTCCGGGCGGATTTCCGGCTCATCAAATGTCATTTCTACCGGTTCGGGGCGCTCCAGCTCATCCAGTTCTACATCCCGTTCAAGCCGCTCGCCATCCCGCCAGATGGATAGGGTAATCACATCACCCGGTCGGAACATTGCCACTTTTTCCTGCAGCTGGTTTGATTCATCCACAGGCTCGCCATTAACTTCAAGGATAATATCTGAAGCACTCAGCCCCGCTTTTCCGGCGGCACCATCCTCCCCGACTTCAGCCAGTATCACTCCCCGAATTTCATCAAGCCCGGCCCTTCGGGCAATGCGTTCATCAACAGACTGTATGGTAATACCCAGCATGCCGCGGCGAACTTCGCCAAACTCTATGATATCTTGGGCAACTTTCATCGCCAGATTACTCGGAACAGCAAATCCATACCCCTGATAACTGCCGCTTTGAGAAGCAATAGCGGTATTTATGCCAATCAGTTCGCCACTGGTATTCACGAGGGCGCCCCCACTGTTTCCGCGGTTAATAGCGGCATCGGTTTGAATAAAACTCTCAATACGAAGGGCATCATCTATAATTTGAACATCCCGGCCGAGTGCGCTAACGATGCCGGCCGTTACCGTAGACTGCAGACGAAACGGATTCCCCACAGCAAGCACCCACTCACCAACATCTAAGTTGCTGGAATTGCCAATCGTAATTTGCGGAAAATTTTCTCCATCAATTTTTAGTACGGCAAGATCGGTGCTCGGGTCGCGCCCAACAATTCGTGCATCAAATATCCGCTTATCTTTTAGCGTAATTGAAATTCCATCGCGGACGGCGTGCTCCACCACATGGTTGTTGGTTAGAATATATCCATCACCGGAAATTAGTACACCCGAACCGACGGTGTTAGAGCGCGGAGGCATAAATCGGCGCCAGATAGATTCGTCATCATCCTCCATTCCTTCAATTTCGCGACTCCTGCTCGGCACAACAGTTTCAATATATACAACCGTTGGAGTAACGGTATTCGCTACAGAACGAAATACAAATCGGTCGTCAATCTTTTCAAGATCTTCATCACTCCACGCCGGAATTTCACTTCGGTTTATTTCGGTAAATTTTACTTCGGTATTATCGAAAGAGATATTTCCCTGTCGCAAAAAAGTTAAAATAATACCGATCAATACGCCGATCAGCAGTAGTAATATCCCCGTAAATAATTTATCTCTGCCTTTCATACTAATCAGTTAAAAGCTGCTCAAAAATTTTATCAGACCGGCGGGGTTTTATTCCTTCGATGTGATATTTAAAATATGTGTCCAGGTGACGGATCAGATCTTTAAGCTCGGTTTTTGATAGATCAATCTCAAAAATTGTTGATTTCATCGACTGCAACGATTCACTCACAAATAGATATTGGTTAGGAGTTAGCCGTATGGATTGATTATCCCGAGCTGTACCCGTTAACGTACCCGATTCGATATTGATATAACCGCTGTTTTCCGAATTATGTTCCTCCATCGGCTGCAGGCCAATACCGATTAGTTGTGCGAGTCGAATTTGAATATACGGGAAAATATTTTTACTAATCGTATCCTGTCCATCTACCCAGGGGAGCATTTTCAGCAGAAAGTTAAACACCGGCAGATTCGGCTCATTTTCGTGCAGCAGCTGATCGGTCAATTCCATTGTGGTGACCACCAGCGCCATTTTCTCCATATCAACCCGAATGGAATGCATTTTTTGGATGTATGATGCATCTGACAATGTCTGCACCGACCGGGTTGGTTTATGATAAAATACCGCCTCAATCATCTGACCCGGCACAAGAAATGCGGCAAATTTATTTTTGGGCCGGCGTGCCCCCTTGGCGATGACCGCAATTTTTCCGTGCGACTCCGTAAAGAGCGTGGCAATAATGCTCGACTCTTTAAAGTCTACGGTCCGAAATACAATTGCGGGTGTTTTTACAATCAAGCCGGATGAATTTTGAGTCTATCTTGCCCGTATACGGGGGGATCAATCAGAAATAATATTTTTATCCTCGAGGTACTGCACCATCGCCGGCAGGAATGTCAACGCTGTAAACAGTGTCATTCCAATTCCCACAACGGCCATGATTCCGATCGACTGCAGGCCGGGATGCATCGTAAACAGGAGTCCGGCAAAGCCGAGCATTGTTGTAAATGAGCCAATCGTAATATGCTGCCCCGTACTCGAGAGCACATCCCACATGCTTTTACGTCCTTCATCGCGGTAACGATGCGCCAGGTGGACTCCGTTATCGCACCCAATTCCAAGAATAGCCGGGAGCACTACGAGGTTGTAGAAATTAAACTTGAGGCCGAAAATCATCATAATGCCAAACAGCAGCAGAAGGCCAATAACCAGCGGAATGAGCGCAATCAATGCCCACTTCAGCGACCGGAACGAGGCCAGGATAAAGAAGAAAACGATGATGAACGTTGCGATAACCATATAGGGACTTTCCGTTCTCATCAGCTCCAGCATGGAGGCGGCCACAATGGATGTACTTCCGGCGTGATAGACTTTTCCGCTTTCGAGGGTTACTTCGGAAATTTCATTTTTAAAAGCGATCGATTTCAACCCGTCCGACAGCCCCTCATTGGGATAGATGATAACAAACC
>SKWF01000281.1 GCA_007129085.1 Balneolaceae bacterium
ATATCTGTGCTCATCGCTCTTCATTTTTGATCTCTTCAAACTCTACGTTTTGCACAGGCTCGGTGCCATCCGACTCTTGATACGCAGGAGCACATTGACCGGCAAAACATCCGGTGTTTGTGATCGCCTGGTATAGAAAAAAGAGGGCTAAAAAACCCGAAACGGGCGCTGTGTTTACCAGCCAGTTATAAAATAGTCCTACTCCAAAAATAAGGGCTACCCACCGCATCGGGTGCCAGTTGGTAAAAAGCTGCTCTTTAATTCCTTTAAGCATATCGTATTGTTTGATGATCTGTTGGTTAAAAATTTCAGGGTGGCTTGGCAAAGCCCTTAAATAATGTCATCCCGTACCACGATACGCTCATTTTTTGAACGCGCAGCGAGATCTCCTAATTGACTTTTTGGTCATGAACTTTGCAGTATTTAGGACATAATTATTCTTTCGGTATTGCAAAGCCTTCAATTCTGTTACTCATTTCAAATCAAGATACGCACTCCCGAAACAACACTCCGTTACATTTGTTACAAAAGGGTGATTTTGTTTCGTGCCAGCTCAACAAGATTATCCGACTCCATCTTTTTCAGCAGTCGCGATATAACAACCCGTGCCGTTCCCAGCTCACGGGCCAGTTCATCGTGCGTAATTTCGAGCGTTTTTGAATCCAACAGTTCAGCTTTTTTGGTTAAAAAGTTCATCAGACGATCATCCATTTTTTTAAAAGCCACGGCGTTAACCACATCCAGCAGTTCCCTGAATCGTGTATGGTATGCGCGAAAAATATAATCGACCCACTGCGGGTAGTTTTTGGTCAGTACGCTGAGTTTGTGAACGGGAATTAGAAGTACACGGCTATTTTCGTGGGCGATCGCTTTTATTTTGCTGTCTTCATTATATAGTCCGTCCAGGATCGACATAATGCACGTCTCTCCCTCTTTAAGATAGTAGAGCAGCAATTCACGAAAATCATCATCGGTTTGATAAATTTTGATACTCCCCTCCAAAACTACAGGCACACTGTGGATAGAGCTTTTATCGCGAAACAGAATATCTCCCTCTTCCAGTGATTTTATGGTTCCATGCTGTTTAAGCTCTTCAAGAAGTGATGGAGATAAGGTTGGATTGTCCCTGTTTGATATAGGTTTCATGGCAGATTGATGTTCGTCGAAGTAATGAAAATTGGCTGATTTGTCTTACTTAAGATAATATACCATCTTCTAACTCTATTTAATGTTGGTTTATATTCGGTTAAAAATAGGTTTCCAGTTAAAAGGTTGGGGTAGACCTGCTCTTTTAATTAGCGTGCGGCATTTCGGCATGATAAATATTGCCGCCATCTAAGATCAATGAACGGTAAGCGTTTTGGCAAAAAAGAGTTCCTCAACTAATAGATCAAATAATCAGCCCTCCATAAATACTCCAGGCGGCAGGTCGCCACATACACCTTATACGCTGAAAGATCTTGTTCGCGATACCGGTGTATCTAAATCTACAATATCTCGGGTATTCAATAATCCCGAAAAGGTAAAATCTTCTACGTTGAAAAAAGTTAGGGCGAAAGCGGAGGAGATGGGGTATCAACCCAGCCGAGTTGCCCGCCGATTGCAGGCCGGCCGGGGAAAAGCGAAGGTTATTGGATTGATCATCCCCGATATTTCGAACCCGTTTTATGCCGGCATTACCCGTGGTATTGAAGATGTAGCTTTGAGCAGTGGATATGCTCTGATTTTCAATAACTCCGATGAGGACCCCGACCGGCAGCGGCAGTGCGTGGATGCGCTCCGTATGGAGAGGGTAGATGGAATGATTTTGCCGCCGGTTGAAGAGAAGGATGAATACATTCGGGAGTTAATTTTAAAGGGATTAACCGTGGTTTGTGTAGATCGGGTTATTCAGGATGTTCAGGTTGATACTGTCTTATCAGATAATAAAAAAGGTGCGTACCGGGCGGTTTTACACCTTCTTAAATTAGGTCATAAGCGGGTTGCTCACATTGGAGGGATTCCGGAAATTTCTACCTCAAAAGAGCGACTGGCCGGATACAAGAAGGCGCACCGGGATTTTGGTGTGACGATTGACCCTGAACTTATTCTTGAAGGAGATTCCCGACAAGTGACGGCTGAACGGTTGATGGGGAAATTTTTGTCAATGAAAAATCCCCCAACCGCGGTTTTTACCGGAAATAACTTAACCACACTGGGCGCCTATGCGGCTTGTAATAAACATGGCGTTCGAATTCCAGATGATATTGCCCTCGTAGGGTACGATGAGGTGCCTTGGGCTGATGCGCTGAATCCACCACCAACGGTAATCGATCAGTCCACCTACGAGATTGGTCGCCGGGCCGCTGAAGTTTTGATAGCCAGAATACAAGATCCGGAAAAGCCACTGATCAACTCAGTGGTAGCACCAAAGCTTGTGGTTCGGAAATCGTGCGGTGCCGATAGTTAGTTCGTATTATTTAATGAAAAGGGGAGTTTGGAAAACCTAGTGCGGTAACATTTCGACTTCACTCCATCTCGAAGGAGCGGGACCGCGCCCCGAGCGAACGCGACCCCACGAAGTGAAAAACACCGGCTTCGTTTCGTTACGCTCAATGTGACGTTCATCGTCATACTGTGCCTGCCCTCCGGAACCTTGGTGCATGCGGGCGCAATGAGAAGCGGAGCGACGAATGAAGTCGAAGTATCTCTGTGTTTTTTTAAGCCTCTGAAAAGAATGTTTAGATCACATCAGTAAATTTGTTTTATTTGGAATTGAAGTATCGGCTCCGGCCGTAAGTTGCGTAACTAAAACAACTAAAATCAAAGCTATATGTTTAAAACAAAATCCATTCTTCTGTCCAGTATTGTTGCTGCGATAGCCGGATTCCTGTTTGGGTTTGATACGATCGTGATATCCGGGGCTGATCAACCGATCCAGGAGTTGTGGGAGATGTCGAACCTCTTTCACGGTACCTTCATTATGTCGATGGCGCTTTGGGGAACGGTTATCGGCGCACTCTTCGGCGGTATTCCGTGTGATAAGTACGGCCGTAAAAAAGTGCTGATCTGGATTGGGATTCTTTACCTGCTTTCTGCTCTCGGTTCTGCATTTGCGCTGAATCCTTATATGTTTTCAATTTCCCGATTTATTGGGGGGCTCGGGGTTGGGGCATCTTCTGTAGCGGTGCCGATTTATATATCAGAAATTACACCGGCGAAAAACCGGGGGAAACTCGTAGCACTCTACCAGTTTAATATTGTATTCGGAATTTTAATCGCCTACATATCAAACTATTTAATAGGAACCGCATTTGCAGAAAATGCCTGGCGCTGGATGTTGGGTGTCGAGGCAGTGCCGGCTGCAATTTACCTGCTGTTGGTTGCAGGGATTCCGGAGAGTCCACGCTGGTTGGTGTTGAAGCAGAATAATATCAGTAGTGCCAAAAGTCTGTTGGAGCAGCTAAATCCGCGTGATGATATTGAGAAGCTGATTGAGCAAATAAAAAAGTCGGCATCGAAATCTGCTGAAGCTACGGTGTTCTTTTCCAAGAGATTCCGGTTTCCCATCATACTCGCATTTCTGCTGGCATTCTTTAATCAGGTGTCGGGAATCAATTTTGTGCTCTATTACGCTCCGCGAATTTTTGAATCCGCCGGAGTTGCTGCGGGGGATGTGTTAGGGGCATCGGTTTCGCTGGGAGTGGTAAATCTGCTTTTTACGCTCTTGGGGATGTACTTGATCGATAGAGCCGGTCGCAAAAAGCTAATGTACATCGGTTCGTTTGGTTATATCCTCTCATTAATTGGAGTCTCGTGGGCGTTTGCCACCGGGGCGGAAGGTACTGTTGTCGTTATTTTCGTTTGTGCGTTTATCGCATCTCACGCGGTGGGGCAGGGAGCTGTGATTTGGGTGTTCATCTCAGAAATTTTCCCAAATGTTGTTCGCGATTACGGAATGTCGCTGGGCTCGGGGACACACTGGGTTTTTGCTGCACTGATTACACTGGTGACTCCTATGGTGCTAAGCGCATTTACAGGTGCTCAGATTTTCGGATTCTTTGCCTTTATGATGGTTCTCCAGCTGATATTCGTTTGGAAGGTGATGCCTGAAACAAAAAACCTGACGCTCGAAGAGATGGAGTTAAAGCTCGGCGTTAACGTTAAGGAGCTGGAAGAGGTGATAGACGAGGATGAGATTGAGATAAAATCGTAAGCGAATATAAGCCCATAAAAAAAGCGGAATAGATTTGACTCTATTCCGCTTTATTATTCAATTTTATTCAGGGGTCACGATACCATTGCGTATCGCGGTTTGTCTGCTCGATACCAGGTTGTGGGGTGGTTTTTTCGTTTAAATTGATATTTCCGCTGAAATGATTCGTGAAGCTGCCGGGTAATTCTTGATTTACGAGTTCGTACATTGGCTCCGGACATTTTAAAAACACGACTGGCCTCTTTTGTGGTCATGTTTGGCCGGTTGATGAACTCCAAAATAAAATCCCGAGACTCTTC
>SKWF01000214.1 GCA_007129085.1 Balneolaceae bacterium
CTCAATACCAAACAGGTAGAGCATAACTCTAAAGAGTACGTATGCGGCTACTTTGGTACCAATAGGTGCAATTAAAATGGATGATGGTGATGATGTAAATGTATACGAGTCGGGCAGCCAGCCGTGTGTAGGGAAGAGGGCAGCTTTAATCCCGATTCCAACTACCATTAAGAGGAGTGCTGCAACTACCGAAGAATTTTCGGCAAAAGTTGGCAGCATGGCTGACATGTCTATAATATTCAGTGTACCGGTAATGGTATACAAATATCCGACTCCCAGCAGGTAGAGTGTACCACCGGCAGTACCAATAATGAGATATCGGAAAGCTGCGTAAGATGCCGGCTTTTTCCCGATCGAAATAAGGGAGTACATCGACAGTGACGCAATTTCAAGGAAAACAAAAAGGTTAAAAAGGTCGCCTGTAAGCAGAATTCCGTTAAACCCAAGCATCATCAGCATGGTAAGTGAGTAGAACGGCATCTCTTTGCCGGGGAATTCTGCCCGCCCTCTATATTTTGAATAGATGAGAGCGATAAAAGTAACAACATTGATTACCAGTAGGAAAAATGCTGAGAGCCCATCATATACAAACTCAATTCCAATTGGCGGGGCCCATCCACCGAACGGATATCGGATCATACCGACATCAAGAAATACAAAAAACCCGTAGACGGAGAAAAAGGCGGCAATACCTGATCCTAATACGGCAAGGGGTTGAGAGAGTTCTTCCTTCCAGATTCCAAAAACCGGAATCAGTATAGAGAAAGCAACAAATGTTAATGCAATGATTGCAGGAAGATGCGTTTCTATCATTGAATTTTTTCTAACAGTTCTTGTTCATCCAGCGTACCGTACCTATTGTAGATTGCAATCAATAGCGTAAAGGCGACGCCTAACGTAGCTACACCTACAACAATAGCGGTGAGCATCAATGTGTGTGGGAGGGGATTGAGGTAATTAGCAACTTGATCAACCGGAATATTTGGGTCGAGTGTTGTTACGGTGGCATCCCATTTATTGGCTATGGATACCCAGTACATAACAACCGAGATTTGAAGGATGGCCAGCCCGATCGTTTTTTTGATCAGGTTTTTCTTAAACATAATTCCATACACTCCAACACAGAGCAGAATAACCGTGAACCAATACGCGTAGTGACCTGTAAAAAACTCAAGCATGATCTTCACCTTTTACCATGTTATCGTAGATCATAATAAGGATGGCCATAACAGTTAGGCCGATTCCAACTTCAATAATTAAAATTCCGTAGTAGCGCAGCCATGCGGCTTCGAGGCCGGGGATGGGCAGCTGGCCGTAATCAAGAAAAAATCCGCCGGCTAATACAGCTACAACTCCGGTTAAAAAGTAGATGGCCACTCCAAGCGTTGCCATCGGGGTATTGATAACTTCTCGCAACTGAAGGCTTGATAGCCTTGTTCCTCCGGCAACTCGAATAAGCAGAACCGAAGCTGCCAAAAGTGCCCCCCCTTGGAAACCTCCACCGGGGCTGTAGTGACCGTGAATAATCACATACCACCCAAAAAGCATGATGTATGGGCTTAAAAGACGGGAGCCAAGCAGTACAATGGGGCTTTGAAATTGTTCCTTCATTCTTCTCTCCTCCGCTGCTTACGTAAAACCAAAATGGTGATTAAGCCGGCGGTAAAAATCACAACCTGCTCGCCGAACGTATCAATACTTCTGTAATCACCAAGCACTACGGTAACCATGTTGGGGGTTCGTGCATCGTTATACGCTTCCTGGATAAAGTAATTTCCTTTTACGGGCGTATCGGTAATGCTTCGCTCGGCGTGCATCAGGTTATCGGGATCCCCACGATAGGGCAGATCGTTTGATGCATAGATCAAAACACCGGCAAATAGAGCTAATATGGCAAATTTAAGTAGTTTCAATCGTTTGTTTTCCTTGAGGTTTGATAGACGACGACTACAAATAAAATCCCCGTAACTCCCGCACCAATAACGGCCTCGGTAAATCCAACGTCAATGGCTCCCATGGCTACGAACAATAGCGCCATCAGAAAGCTGAAGATGGTCATCATCACAACAGCCACCAACAGATCGTCTACTTCGAGGGCAACAATAGCAGAAATGAGCAGGAAAATGTAAATAACCAGTTCAAGTTCCCAAAACATTATTGGTTGTCCTCCGCTGATTTTTCACTAAAAAATGGTTTTACCCCTTTCTGTATGGCAGCACGTGCCAGGGCGTGAGTTCCAATAGGGTTAGAAAGTGCTATAAACAAAACAATTAAGAGTAATTTCAATCCGCTTTGTGTAAATCCTTCGTAGATCACCAGTCCGGATATCACAAAAATTATTCCCAACGTGTCACTTTTACTAACAGCGTGGGTTCGTGAATAAAAATCGGGTAGCCGCAACATTCCTATACTTCCGGCCAGCATGAACAGGATTCCGAGAAGGACAAATATCACGCTGAAAATAATCTGTAACTCAGTCATGTGTTACCTCTTCTCGTTTTAATTTTGCTTTTTCTGATGAGAGGTATTTAGCTACAATCAACGCCCCGATAAATCCAAGAATAGCGTAGGCAAGAGTGATATCAATAAACATGTCGATACGGCCGAAAATAAATCCAATTAAACAGATTAATACAATTGTTTTGGTTGCAATTGCATTGGTTGCAAGCATTCGGTCAAAAATGGTTGGCCCTTTTACTACTCGATACATGGGTACGGCGATAATAATTGTAAGAGCGACGGCACTATATAAGAAAAACTGTTCCATAAGCCTTACCCCTTATCACTTGTTTGGATGTTCAAATTCTTTACAACTGCCCGATCCTCTTTACTAAAAAGCCGCAAAACCTGGCGGGGCATCTCATCAGAGGTTATCCCTTCATAAGATTTTTCATCAATAGCGTGCACCGTAAATCTATCACCTACAATATCAACGGTAAGCGTACCGGGAGTAAGTGTAATAGAGTTCCCGAGAATCATTTTTGCATGAGCGCTGGGAAGATCTACATCAAATGTGAGCATTGCAGTTTTAATGGGCATTTTGGGCCTGATGATAACAGTAAATACGTGAAAGCCTGCCAGTATAATTTGGTAGATCATCCAGAAGACGTAAAAGAAGGCCCTGAGAAAATTGAGTTCGCTCAAATCATCCATATCATCATCAAAGAAGTGGAATGTTTTAAGCCGATAATTCAGGTACATAACACTCGCTACAGACAACACACCCAGAGAGAGCTGGGCGAATTCCAGAAAGCCACTCATAATAATCCAAAACCCCATCAGGGAGATGAAGGACATCACAAGAGAGAATATTGAGAGCTTATTCATTCGAAAATATGAATATGGTTGCGGTACACTGATTTCATTTGAGCGTCAAACATATTAAAAAAGTGGGGTCTACTGCAATAAAATTTAGCGTTTTTTTGTAAAGTTGTATTAATAATTTTTTCAGTCTGAATAATACCTTAGTTTTGTATTTAATTATAAATTTTGTTCAGAAAATTATGATCAAAATAGATTGATAAATCCTTCAGTTTGAGTTTATCTTGAAAGAGAATTTTGTATCTTTGCCACCTGTTAAATTATGACGGCTCAATTTTACGCCATCAGCTAAGCGCAATATTATAAATAACCTGTTGAATGGATTCACCTACAGCGCTGGTAAGTTTAATTATAGGCTTGCCACTACTTGGTTTTCTTATAAATGGTATCGTTGGACTTTGGTCTGATCAGTATAGAAGTAAAAAAACACTGATTGGCACAATTGCTAACCTGTCAGTATTTGTACCATTTTTAGCGTCGCTCTATCTATTTATTAATTTCACATCCGGATCGGATGCTCTTGTAGCTACCCTCTTTCAGTGGATCGATGTTGGCGGCCTCAGCGTAGATATCGCCTATCGGATTGATGAATTATCGCTGATCATGGCGCTGGTTGTAACCGGTGTCGGTTCATTGATTCATCTCTATTCTATGGGGTATATGGAGAATGATCCCGGCTACTGGAGATTTTTCGCCTATCTGAACCTCTTTATTTTTGCAATGCTCAACCTTGTGTTGGGTAATAATCTCCTGCTTCTGTTTCTCGGATGGGAAGGGGTGGGATTGTGTTCATACCTGTTGATTGGGTTTTGGTACTCCGATATGGCGAAGTCGGACGCGGCGAAAAAAGCGTTCCTATATAATAGGGTGGGGGACTTCGCATTTCTGATTGCGATGTTTATGATTTTTAGTGCGGTTGGCAGCCTCAACTTTGATGTAATTCTTGGGAATCTGGAAGCATTTACCGGTAACGAAGTTTTTTGGATCGGTTTTCTGTTGTTGATTGGAGCTACCGGTAAAAGTGCGCAGTTTCCACTATTTGTATGGCTGCCCGATGCCATGGCAGGTCCGACATCAGTTTCTGCCCTGATTCACGCGGCAACAATGGTTACCTCAGGGATTTATCTGATTACC
>SKWF01000119.1 GCA_007129085.1 Balneolaceae bacterium
AAAGATCATCCGCGGGAGTATAATATTAACCGGTAAAAATTACTTGCAAACTCGACGGTCGAATCACTCGACCGTCGAGTGGAGTATACCACGCCGTATAGTTTTACGGACAGGCTGTCTGTCGTACGTTTAAATAAACACAGAAATCCACATTTAATTTATGGAAACCACATTTGTTTACGAGTTAATCGGCTACCTGGCCTCGCTGTTAGTCGCCATATCGCTGATGATGAGCAAGGTGGTAAAGCTCCGAATTGTAAATTTAATCGGGTCAGCCACATTTACGCTCTACGGTATTTTAATCGGATCAATACCCGTTGCGGGAATGAACGCCTTTATCGTATTTGTAAACATCTACTACCTGTGGAAGATCTATACGGCAAGCGAATATTTTGAGTTGTTGGATCTTCCGCCGGACAGTAAATACCTACATGCATTTATTGATTTTTATGAGGGTCAGATTCGTGAATTTCAGCCGAAATTCAGCGAAAAAACCGAGGAAGATGACCTAAACCTTTTTGTGCTGCGCGACATGGTCCCTGCCGGACTATTGACAGGTAAACGTGATGGCGACGGACGGCTGGATGTAACGATCGATTTTGTACTTCCCGAATACCGCGACTTTAAAGTGGGCCGGTTTCTGTTTGATGAGAAGACCGATTTTTTCAAGAAAAATGGAATTACTCAAATTGTAGCAGATCCCGGTAACTCCGAGCATAACGACTACCTTGAAAAGATGGGGTTTGTACAAGATGAAAATAGGTACCGACTGTTGATTCGGGGGTAGGTAAGGCTTTAACTCGCCCGTTGAATCACTCGACGGACGAGTCATTGAATTGTGGTGTGCCCCTGTAGCCTATGCCTGTGATTTGCTGTTTCAAATCCAAACTAACCTTTCAACTGACCGTTTGCCCACCGGGAAACCGCAATCCAAAGTCCGCCAACGCCAATAATCACGTGAATGGGAAGAACAATAAGAAGAAGCGCCATTGGGGCCGAGAATGCTGAGCCGAGTACCAATAAAGAGCCGGTAACTGCCGGTATGATGAACCAGTTGGCGATATAACGGGGTATAGTCTCTATGCTTTTTGCATTATAAGCGATCATAGCTGCAACCAATGCTTGCATAAACCATGTCATAAGAAAGTGAGCTTGATGGATGCTGTAACTTAAAAAACTGAGTAGTTCCAGATCCTCTTCTGCAATCGTGCCATCCTCATAGACTCCTGCAAGGCGCCCGATAGCTCCCAGTCGCTCAAAGTTGGTTAAAATTCCCGCGATCAGGCCAAAACCGAGAAGAATAATTATATTCCCGGCTACCGGATAGAATGTGCGGATATAATGGCCCATTGCCACGGTTACAATCATGATAAGCGTAAAGACAATCACCTCGATGAAGGTATATATTCGGTATAGGGTTAGGTTTTCTACAGCCGCCAAAAGTTCGTGAGCAAAGTGCTGCATATCCGTCTGCATTACGATAACCACGATAAACATGGGAAACATTACAATAGTCAATACTCCCGTCGGTAGGCCAAGTCTCGCAATAACCCGTAACCACCCTTGAGATTCGGTTTGTTGTGCCATTCGAGCCTCTCAGTTAATTCTGAATACGGTTTTAGTTCTCAATTGCGTTGAGTTTAGAAAAAATATTCAATTAATTCAAAGGCGTAAGATATTGATTTGTAGTAGGTTGCTCCTTTATGAGGTCTCAAAAACCGCCAAGATTTTTGAGCGCTTGGAAGGTTGATAAGTCGATTCAAGTCTTTATTTATTCATAAATCAAGTGCTTCATCGAATCAAATTCGTCTTTCTGAATAGATTTGTGAAACTTTTTGAATTCATTGGCTCCACCAAACCATTCAAATACATCTTGCTTTAAAATGAGACTTCGTTTATCTGAGTGATAGGAGTGAATGGAGCTGAATTTCCATAGGTGTAGATCGTCGGTAAAATTATGCAGTACCGGATTAAAATGGATGTAGCGAATCATGTTGGTGAAGTAATCGTCATTTTGGATGGGTATGCGTTTGATGTTGTCGAGGAAAAGGCTGCCCCGGCGATTATACATGCTATTAAACGATTTTGAATAGGAGATCAGGAAATTCTTGAATTGGTTTGATATTAGTTTTGAAATCGACTCCGAAAGATCCGCAATGTCTCCAAAAGACATTGCGGATCTTTCACCAGCTGCGGCCCCTATTTTTCCAGGGTACTTCTCTTTAAAGCACTCAATCAACTCCTTTTCATTTTTAATTCGAATTAAAAAATGAAAATGGTTCGGCATTAGGCAGTACGCATATATCCATGCAATTGGAGATATATACACTTTAAACCGTTTTAGAAAAAAGCGATAATTTTCACTTTCTCTGAAAATTAGATCGTCTCCGTTTCCATGGTTATACACATGATAAATGGTGTCCGGTTTAAAAGGGTGGCGTGGGTTAGGGATAATTGGAAAATGATGGATTTAAGTGCTCTATTTTTATTTCTCCAAAAAGTGGAATTATATAGAGGGCTTTACTAGTAAGAGCACTTAAAACCGATTTCCTTACAGTTATTATGGATAAAATATTTAACAGAACTACAAAAAACCTCCAAGGTTTTAGAAACCTTGGAGATCTATTCTCTATTTCAACCGTAAAAAATCCTCTAAGATCTGTCAGATCTAAATTTATTAATTAGCCTTTACTGAGTGGTTTTTTGAATAAAATCGACATAGAAACGAATAGAGTTCAGGTAATTATCCACCCCAATTCGTTCATTTATACCATGAATAATTCCTAAATCCTCGTTGTTCATCTCTATTGGAGAAAAGCGATACACATTATCTGCAATTGGTATGAAATGACGCGAATCAGTTGCGCCGACTACCAGGTACGGAGAGACATACACATTCTGAAAATGGCTCATTATGGATTCCTGAAGTGCTTGGTAAACAGACCCCTCCACACTTGAAACGGCAGATGGTCGTGTTGAAATGGTGTCGTACTCGCGGATGGTGATAGACTCATCATCAATAACAGTGCGTACATGGTCTTTTATTGACTCAAACGTATCGCCGGGAAGAATTCTGAAATTAACAACTGCGCGTGCTTCAGTGGGTAGAACATTGTCCTTTACACCGGCGCGCAGCATGGTGGGAGCAATTGTGGTTCTAATGAGTGCAGAAGAGGATCGATCTCTGCTCATTCGGTTCTTGATCATACCTTCCGTGAGCCACCGATTGCCGTACATCATCTGCAGACCAAACGGCAGCTTGTTACCAATTGAGTCGAACATCAACTCCGTAGCACCATCAATTCTTGCCGGAAATGGGTTTTGTTCAAGCTTGATGAGCGCATTACTCAGCTTTATTATCGATTTATCTGATGGAGGCGTTGAGGAGTGACCACCGGAACTTCTTGCGACCAGCTCAAGCGATAAATACCCTTTTTCAGCAATTCCAATTATGGCGATTGGACGATCTGTCGGCAGCACTCCATCAATTACAAGTCCACCTTCATCAAGTACAAAGTGAAGCCTTGTATCCTGTTCTTGGAAAAACTGAGACACAGCCAGGGCTCCATCATCACCACCAATTTCTTCATCATGACCAAATACCATATAAATGCCGCGCTCCGGCTGATAGTCATTTTCCAGTAGATATTCTACGCTTTCGAGGAGCATCATCACGTTAAACTTGTTGTCGAGTGTGCCTCTTCCCCAGATATATTCGTCCTCAACAGCGCCGGAAAATGGTTCATGCAGCCACTCATCTAAATCCGTTGAGTCTACGGGCACAACATCGTAATGACCCATCAATAAAATGGGATCGAGGTCGGGATTGCTTCCTTCCCAAAAATAAAGAGGAGTAAGGTCATTAAACCGGGTGTGCCGCAGCTGTTGGTGAACAAGGGGAAATTCCGAATCTATAAAGTCGAGAAATTCATAAAACTCGTCCATATTTCGTTGATCACCCATATCACCTGATATGGTTTGATACTGCAAAGCCCTGCTAAACCGGTTTAGCATCACATCAGGGTTGCGGTCTACGGGTTGATTGAGCTCCGCTTCAATTTGTGTATTATCAAGCCGAAAAGTATTGACGAGTAGAATAGTGAGTAGCATCAGAAATGCCCCAAGTAGTACGAATAGTATTTTTTTGATCATTGTGCTGTTATTTCTCTTGATTGATTATTACGAGATTACTACAAAATGGAATAATTTACAAGCGGCTCTATTACATATAAGACCAGAGAGGTTTTCAAAACCTGCCGGCCCTGATGCTCTCAAACAAAAAAACCTCCAAGGTTTTTAAAACCATGGAGGTTTAGGTAATGATACTCGACCGACTCGCCCATCGAGTGATTCGACGGGCGAGTGAATTTAGCCACCAATCAAATCGTTAATCTCCTCGAGAAGCTCACCGTAACGCACGTAATC
>SKWF01000227.1 GCA_007129085.1 Balneolaceae bacterium
AGTCCATACCCGGCTGTAATGCTATCACCAAAAAAAAGAATTCGCTCTCGGTCCTGTGAATTAACTTCGTCGGCAAATAAAAATATGCCTATTATTAACGCAACCTTTACAATTACCCATCGTTTATATTTCATAACCAATTTAAAAGCTTTGAGCGGAATGGATTATCCCATCTATTTTGTTGCCATAGTTGATTTAATAACCTAATCGTTCAAATGGACAACTCTATTTTAAAAATCAAAAATCTCACCAAGTCGTTTCGTAGTAGCGACAAAAAGTTAACGGTATTAGATGACATAAGTTTTACAATTGAACGAGGTATTTCTTGTGCTATTGTAGGGCCATCGGGTAGTGGTAAAACAACCCTTTTGGGCCTTTGTGCCGGGTTAGACAAGCCCACATCCGGGGATGTACTTCTGAATGATAACAATATTTCCGCATTAGATGAGACTCAGCTCTCCTCAATCCGAAACCGACAGATCGGATTTGTGTTCCAATCATTCCAGCTCATCGAAACCCTTACAGCCCTCGAAAACGTGATGGTTCCCATTGAGCTGCGAGGAACTCCCTATCGAAAAGTTGAAAAACAGGCGCTGGAGTTACTCGACAGTGTTGGACTTTCTGATCGAACCGACCACTACCCCAATCAACTTTCCGGCGGTGAACAGCAGCGCGTAGGACTGGCACGGGCGTTTATTCACAGCCCCGATATTCTTTTTGCCGACGAACCTACCGGAAATCTCGATGGTGATACAGGAGAACAGATTGAAGATCTGCTATTCGACCTCAACAAAAAACAAGGAACAACGCTGGTCATAGTCACCCACGATATTGAACTGGCTCAAAAGTGTGATCGTATTATCCGCCTAAAAAATGGAGTTATAGAAAGTGATGGACTCCCGGTTATTGAAGAGACTGCAGAGGCAGACGTCGCCTGATGAAACTACTTCGTGAATTTTTTAGCACCTACACCTGGCGACTCGCCTTTAGAGATGCCAAACCCCAGTGGAAAAGCCTGTTACTCTATACTTCGGCCGTAATAGCCGGTGTTGCTGCCCTTGTGGCTATTCTCTCTTTTCGGAATGATGTTTTTCTCACCGTTGATGAGCAGTCGAGAGAACTGCTTGGTGCCGATATCGAATTCCGCGCCAATCAACCCTATCCCGATCCGGTAGTATCCTTTATCGATTCCATTGGCGGAAGCCAGGCAGAAGCCATTGAGTTTAACTCCATGGTACAATTTCGATCGTCGGGGGATAGCCGACTTTCTCAAATACGGGCAATTGATGGCCCCTTCCCTATCTACGGAACCATCGAAACCGAACCGGCATCGGCCGCCCAAACCTATCAAACCGAAGGTACAGCGCTCGTTGAGCAATCGGTGATGCGCCAATTTAATATCGCCGTGGGTGATACAATTCAAATTGGGCAGGTTGAACTCCCCATATCGGGTGCGCTACGAAATGTCCCCGGCGAAGCCGCTGCTTTTTCACTGATCGGGCCGCGTATCTACGTGCCGATGGATATCATAGAAGATTCGGGCCTGCTGCAGAGGGGGAGCCGCGTACAGTATAAAAGCTATTTCGAGGTAGAGAATCTCGAAAAGGTAGAGGAGATTATGTCGGAATTTCGCCCCATTGGGCGCGAGCATAACGTCCGCACAGAAACGGTGGAATCCCGAAAGCAGGATTTCGATGCCATTGTCGATAACCTCAGCAAATTCCTCGGTTTAATTGCCTTTATTGCCCTTCTTCTCGGCGGGCTGGGCGTGGGCAGCGCCGTCTACGTCTACATAAAACGCAAAGCGAAGTCCGTGGCTACTCTTCGTTGTCTCGGCATGTCATCCGAAAAAATATTGGCAACGTTTTCCATTCAGATAGCCGGTGTTGGATTTATAGGCTCGGCAATTGGTGTGGCCATCGGGTTGATGCTGCAAACCTATCTGCCCACGCTCTTTACCGATTTTCTGCCTTTCGAAATTGTTCAGGCAATTTCATTCCAAGCGATTATTCTGGGCCTCTTAATCGGAATTTTTATCAGTATTGGGTTTTCCCTGCTGCCACTAATGAGTATTAGTGGAATTTCGCCGATGTTAACATTGCGGACGGTAGATTTTTCCCCGGCAAAAAATCTATCAACCCGTATAAAATTGGTAACCACTGGTCTGTCTGCACTTGTTTTGATTGGGCTTATTACCTTTGTAACAGACAGTCTGTTAGCCTCTTTTCTGTTTGCTCTCGGAGTGATGGTTTCCGTAGTTCTGCTTTGGTTTACGGCGCTTTTGCTCATGAAAATCACGCGCAAACTCCGCCTTACCCGATTCAGCTATGTTTGGCGCCAGGGAATCGCCAACCTGTTTCGCCCCAACAATCAAACCCCCATGCTGCTGACTACGCTCGGTATGGGAATGCTGCTCATCGGCACCTTGTACCTCACCCAAGAGATGCTTCTGGAGCGAATTGATCTGCAATCGAGCGAGGAACTACCCAACCTGGTTCTTTATGATATTCAGACCGATCAGAACGAAGGCGTTATTGATATTATTGAGGCAGGTGGTGGTGATGTGATGCAGAATGTGCCGATCGTTTCAATGAGGCTGCAGGAGTGGAAAAATCGCCCGGTATCGGAAGTCCGACAGGATACCACTGTAGATTTGCGTGGATGGGCGCTCAGCCGGGAGTATCGTATCACGTATAGATCGGAACTAATGGAGTCAGAAACACTGCTCGATGGCGAATGGATCGGTGAAGCTGACGGCATTGATTCAGTTGTACCAATCTCTATAGCCACTCAAATTGAGGAGGAGCTTGAAGTAGGAATTGGTGATACACTTATGTTTGATGTGCAGGGAGTGCCGGTTCAAACAACCGTTGCAAGCATTCGGGAGGTAGATTTTCAGCGGCCTGAACCGAACTTTTTTGTTGTATTTCCGGCAGGTGTGCTCGAAAATGCTCCGCAGTTCTATGCAACCATTGTACGCACGGGAGACGAAGATGTAGCCTATTCCATCCAGCAAAATATTGTTGAGGAGTATCCCAACATTTCAGCTATAGATATCAGTGTGGCCCTGCAGAGCGTGCAGGAGTTTCTCGATAAGGTATCGATGGCCATTCAGTTTATGGCGCTGTTCAGCATTCTCACCGGCTTCATTGTGTTGGTCAGCTCAATCGCCATCAGCAGTAAACAGCGCGGCCGAGAAACCGTTCTTCTGCGAACACTCGGAGCTGTTAAAAAACAGGTGGGGAGTATCCAAACCATAGAGTACGCCTTGCTTGGCCTGCTTGCTTCCTTAACGGGATTACTACTCGCACTTGTCGGGAGTTGGGCTCTTGCCTATTTTTACTTCGATGTCACATTTGTTCCACGGTTGATGGAGCTATCACTGATTTCAGTTGGAATTATTATAGCTTCCATTGCAATTGGCTGGAGTGGCAGCAGACATATATTTAAAAAGTCACCGATCGAAATTTTACGAGCGCAAATTCAGTAGTACCATGACAACAAATCAAAAAGTATGGGGAATATCATCCATCATAATTTTGCTCTGTTTGATTCTCGCAGGAGTTTTATATCTCTATACAGGACAAATATTTCTGGCTATATTCATTGCACCACCAATAATTCATTATATTTTAAAAAAGAGGATGGTAGAAGAACCCGATAATCCTCATTATTAGGAGATGTTCTTTAAAAACCTGAGTTTGATTGTATAATTATGATCATAAAAATCCCCCTTAGAAAAGGGGGACTGAGGAGGATGTCCATCAAAATGTAGAAAAAACCTATGGACACCCCTCTAAAATCTCTCCGCCGGCCGGCGGGAGACTTCTTCTTGGTTAACGTAAAAAGATTATTAATCGAACTGAGTTAAATGATAAAAATTCATAAACTGTTACAAGCTGAGAGTATCTTGGAGATAACAAACTTAATCTATTCAGTGATTAACAATTAAACCTACTACGGCCATGAAAATTCTTGTCCCTACTGATTTTTCCGATCTAAGTAAAAAAGCCCTGGAAGTAGCTGACCGCTACGCTTCACTCTTTAAAGGCAAGGTCTACCCTTTCCACTCGCACATACCTATAACCGAGCTCGATGAGCCTTATGCCCTGGGAATGACAAGCCAGGTGTATCAAGATTATGAAGAGATTGAAAAAACCATCCGTGAAAAGCTGGACTCCCTTGCTGAAAAGAAACTTACGCCGGAAAATATCGGGACCTCTATAGTGAATGTTGGCAACCCGGCCCAAAGCATTGTTACCGAAGCCGAGGATTACGACCTCATTGTAATGAGCACCCACGGCCGTACCGGGTTCACACGATTTTTACTAGGTTCTGTGGCCGAAAAAGTACTTCGGATGTCTGATGTGCCCGTTTTGGTGGTTGAAAATGAGTCTAACGTCGATGACTTTAAGAAAATATTAGTCACAACCGACTTTTCAGATAACGCAAATGCCGCCTATCCGTATGCGCTGAAAATTGCGCAAAAAAGTGGTGGGACGATTGACCTGGTTCACATTCTAAGTTTTGATCAATTTGAGGATGGCGAAACAGATATGTCTGTTAAAAAACTGCGTGAACAGCGCCTGAAGGTTATTGAGAAAGAGTATTTCCATCAGCTGGGCGATCGTGTTCAAAGCCGGGTTATCGCCTCAGATGACTCTCCGCACGAAACCATTTTAAACCACGTGAAAGAGAATCCTTACAACCTTATCGTGATGTCTACGGTGGGTAAAACCGGCATTAAATATCTGATGATGGGAAGCACCACCGCCAATGTGGTTCGACATGTAAAAACAGCAGTGCTAAGTATCCATCCGGAAAAGCAGAATTAGTTCATTCGTAAACGCAAGGTGCCCATAACCTGAAATTGATCAACCGTTCTGAAAGCATCTTCAGAACGAATATCAACCGGCGGAGCAGCGTCAGGAAGTGTAGAGTAGTCTAAATCTCCATAGGTATAGACAGCTGAATTCTCTTCCCATGTAGAGTAACGAGCGCCAATTTCGAATGAAGCATTACGCGAAATTGCAAAGCCGGTACCGAGTGAGTAGTGGTATCGGTCATCGTTGCCATCTTTAAATTTTGATGGCGACAGCCCAAATCCTCCGCGAACTGTAAAACCTGGATTCAGCTGTAAAGCTACACCCGATCGCAGATTCCAAACCGGTGTAAATGTTTCACTGATAAACTCATTCTCAATCTGCTGATCCTCAAACATCTCATCACTTTCGAAGTCAATTCTTGTAGCAGAATAATCCACATACTCACCGGATACAGATACCGAAAGCAGCCCTCCAAGCTCATCAAGCGCAGCACCTATACTGAATCGTGATGGATGACGCACGGAATAGGAGAATCTTCCCTCAATGGAATCATCAAATGTGACGCCGTTATTAAAGGTAGATCGAATGGTCGCATCAAATGTTTCATCCACAGAAATACGTGTTGGCAGCGTGTAGCTACCACCAATATTCAAGAATTCTCCAATTTGATAGAGTGCTCCAATTCTGCCACGAAATCCGCTGTAGCGGCTCTCTATCTCATCCGAAAAAATAATATTGTCGATATCGGTATCTCCCTCTCCGTCATCGTTGGAATCGATAAAATCGGCATTGTAATCATTGAACTCATCAATTTCCTGGAAGATCCTATCATAGGAGAAGCGACCTGCCAAAATTCCCACACTCACTCCAACCATCAAATTCTGTTGAAATTCCGTAGCCAAAAATGCGGAGTATTCACCGCCATGTCCACGTTCGTAAATCTCTCCCTGTTGGCGCACTCCCAAAAAATCTCCCGGTTCATCAAATCCAACACGAAAAATTGACTCATCCCAGTCTCCAAATTCATCCCCGAAATCTGTGGCAAACGTATTAAATGCTATATCAGCATACGTATTTCCAGGAATTTTAAACTGATCGGTAATGGTACTGTTCTCGTTACGCGCATTAAAACCAAGCGCTCGGTTAAAACTTGTGTGTTGGTTATAACCACCACCTACCACAAGACGGCCCCGCTCTGTAGGGAATTTATAGACCATCCCCACATTTGAAAGGTTGAACTGGTTGTCTTCAAGCGAACTTGAATTCCCAAGGTAGAGCCCCTCTTCATTTACAGTATTAAAAGAGACGCCAAATTCACCAAAACTTTTAGAAAAAAGTGCAGCACTTGCCGGGTTATCTAAAAATGACCCAAAACCTGCAGCATAAGCAGTACCGGGCATCACCCCCGTAACCGGATCAAAGCTATACTGCTGACTCCCAAAATTCACCGCTTGATTCCCAAACGAAAGGGCATCATTCGCATTTTGAGCGTATGCGACTTGACTTTGCAACGTGGGAAAAATCAAAATCCCGAGGATTAATGATAAGGTTATAAACTTTGTAGATGACATACTTTTCCCGTTGATTTACGAATTAGAATATTAAAGCTGATCCGGTAATTGGTTACCGATCCCGATTATTCGACGATCGATTTCGCGAACTTGTTCCCCGGTCTGATGAACTTGATGAAGAACTACGCACTCGGCTTGATGATGAACTGTTATCCGAACTTGATGAACGGTTAACTGTCCGTCCGGAGCTTCTATTTGTAGTGGTTGACCGGTTATTTGAAGAAACTCTGGCTGATGAACGATTCACATTACTGCTGCTCGCAGCGTTACCCACCGCCGATGCGGTTCTACTAATTACTCGTCGAAAAGTTGATCGATTTTCAGAGCTGTCATTAGATCTGTTTACCGCAGTGTTACTGTTCGATGTTGAGCGAGTAACAACCGAACTAATTCTATTGTCGTTACTTCGCTGCCTTGCAGAACTGCCGCTTGACCGGTTGTTGCTCGAATTGTTGCTCCGAACATTTCCGCTTGACCGATTATTACTCGAATTATTACTTCGAACATTTCCGCTCGATCTATTATTACTGCTACGACTACGTACGTTTCCACTCGAGCGGTTATTATCGCTGCTTCGGCTTCTTATATTACTACGATTATTACTTCGGTTTGATGAACGATTGCGAACATTTCCGGTCGAACGATTTCTTACATTATTCGTAGAGCGATTACGCACATTTGTAGATCTGCTTCGAACATTTGTATTCGAGCTGCTTCTATTCACCTGGGTTGATCTAACTCTGGATCTCACATCCGTTCTTCGCTCAACATTTGCTGACCGAACATTCCCCCGCGTTCTATTTGTAGATGTAACTCCACCGGAGTGCAGCCCAGATGTACGGGCATGTCGGCTTCGTACAGCTTTCGATTGTGAGGTGTTTATAAATACGTACGATGGACGGTGGTGATATCCGTAGTAAGGGCCATAATATCCGTATCCAAATCCACCCGGATAAACTGTATAGAATGGACTATAGGCGTAATGATGTCCATAATATCCGCCCCAGCTGTATCCATATCTAAAAGCAACAGAGAAACCGGACCTGTACGGGCGGTATGGATAATATCCGTAATATCGGTGGCCGTAAAAAGGAGCAAATCCGTGGCCGAAATAATAGTTGTTTATAACTTTAGGAGACGCTTTGGTAGATCTTGTGGATAGTACAGCACCCTGATCATCATACCAGTTTTTTGTGTCGTAATCTTTAAAGAAAAAAGCTTCTGCGTCTTCCCAGCCATCCTCATAACCGAGTTCATAGTCCTCTTCATTTACAATTTCACGGTCATCTTGCCGAGCGCGTTCAGTGTAGGCTTGCTCACGATCTGAGGCTGAACTCCATGTACGCTGCTGATCTGAAACACGATCAACACTCTCTAACTGTGTATAGCAGCCGGTTGTTAAGAATCCTGCTAATGCAAGAATTAGTAGATTTTGTATCGTTCTGAATTTCATAATTGTCTCCTCGGGGTTAATCCGGTTACTGACTTACTCTAAGTTACTTCACTTTCACCTAACATTACATCACATATCCATGTGATAGCTAAATTTCCCCTCGCAGCGATTTTGCAATTACTTCTGCTTTGGAGTTAACGTGCAGCTTTTTGTAAATGTTACGTATGTGAGCACGTACGGTATCTATTGAGATATCAAACCTATCTGCTATTAGCTTATAACTTAATCCATCTACCAAACCGTTCACTATATCTTGCTCCCTTGGGGTAAGATTACTTTCCGGTTTTTCTTTTTTTTCATTATTGCTAAAGTGCTGTATAACTTTCCGCGCAATTTGAGGTGACATTGGTGCACCTCCATTTGCCAGTGTTTCCACCGACTCTTTAATTTCCGGGAGTGAGGTGTGCTTTAAAAGATAACCCGAAGCGCCGGCCATCAGAGAATCGAAAATTTTATGGGAGTCGTGATACACGGTCAGCATCATTATTTCAATGTCGGGAAATTCTTTTTTAATAATGCCAATTCCTTCAATCCCCGACATTCCGGGAAGCTGAATATCCATCAATAGCACATCAGGGTTGTCGTACTTTTTCAAATGCTCAATCATCTCTTCAACGGAATCCACCGCTACTTTACAGCTTATAGCCTCCTGCATATCGAGATATCGCTGAATTAAGTCGCGAATTTTAACATTGTCTTCTACTATTCCTACTGTAATCATAATTACCCTACCTAAATTTTACCCTTTACATGAACAATAAACCCATCTTTACGTTCAATAACTACATCTGCATCTATTCGTTCTGCCCGCATTTTAATATTTCGTAGACCCTGACCTGTTTTTCTGCTCTCTTTGGTTTCAGTTCCATTATCCTTCACAATTAATTCGAAGGAACTGCCGGTAAAAGAGAACGTAACATCAACAGCAGTAGCATTTGAGTGTTTTGCCACGTTATTAACGGACTCTTTAAATATCAGGTATATATTCTCTTTTACATGAACCGGTAATTTTTCATCCATATCCAGATCATCAAAGTTGTAGTGCACATCCGGGAGGCCATCTCGAAAAATGTGGTTCACATAATCCTGCATACGGTCCGTCATGTCCCCCGCAGTGTCATTCCGTGCATCAATCGACCAGACAATATCATCGAGGCTTGATACAATTTTCCGGCTCTGCTCTCCAAGCTGTTTCAATGTCTCTTTCAGCTCATCACTTATTTTCCCGGCACGTAAAAAATCTGTTTGCAGAGCCAATTCTGTCAGTGATGATCCAACATCGTCATGAAGGTCACTCGCTATTTGAACTCGCATTCTCTCAATATCGATCTGTTTTGTTGCCCTGAAATATCGGTAATAAAACAATATCAGCCCGGCAACGGCAGCGATTAAAAGCATTATAAACCACCACTGCAACCAAAATGGTGGCTGTATAGTAAATTGGTATGAAAGAGTCTGGGCACTTTGTACGCCATCTCCATTATAGGCACGCACTTTAAAATTATACTGGTTTGGCGTTAACGATGGATATCGAACCGTACGTTCTCTTGTCGTTTGCCACTCATCATCAAGTCCCTCCAGCTTGTACTCATAGAGAATCCGTTCAGGGCTTTCGAAACTCAGCCCTATAAAGTGAATCTGGGCAAAATTTTGATCGTGAGAAAACAGTGATTTTCCGGAATCCGACACCGTTTCGCCACTAATCATAATCTCCTCAAACTCAATTCCCGGCGGTGTAGTGTTTTCTTTAAGGCGATCCGGGAAAAACCGACTCAAACCCTCTACGGTTCCGAGCCATAGGGAACCATCACTTGCCACCAACGAACCTCCCGCATTTAGCTCATTGGCAATTAATCCGTGGTTTTGATTAAAAAGTTTATATGATTTTATCCTCTCAACTCTACGATCTGCCTGCTGATACCTGTCCGGATTAAAGCGAAAAATTCCGCGGTTTGTCCCAATCCAGTATCGCTGTTCGTGATCTTGAGTAGTAAAGTATGTAATGATTCCGGTTTGCTCATCCCCCGTGGGAGACATTATTTCCCCATCCACCATAATGCCTACACCGTTAAACGTTGAGAACCATTTGTGTCCGTTGTGATCTATGTGAATATGAATAACCCCGTTACTCGGCAATCCGTCACCGATTGTGTGATGCCTAAATGATGAGCCATCATACTCTGCAACTCCACCATATGTAGCGAACCACCAAGTCCCCTCATCATCTCGTTTTATATCCATTACCGTATCATTCAGAAGGCCGTTTTCGGTATTGAATTGTTTATAACCGCTACCATCAAACCGAAAAACACCATCGTTATACGTGCTGACCCAGTAAACACCGTCTTCCCGATCATCCTCAACAATTTGGCGGACAACCTCGTAGGGAAACAGATCCTCTGACAATTTTCTAAACTCACCATTTTCGTATATATGAATACCCGCACGCCCTCCAAACCATACTCTGCCCTGGCTATCCTCTTTGATAGTGTACAATTTACTGTCGGTAAGCCCTTGTTGCTCTCCGTAATGATGCATGTTTTCTCCATCATACCGTAGCGCTCCGCCACCATAGGTTGCAATCCAAATATCACCGGCTTGATTCTCCTCGAACCCGGTTACAACGTTATTGGTAAGCCCGTTATCTACGTTAAAGTTGAGAAACGTTTCGCCCGAAAATCTGCTCATTCCCCCACCCAGCGTGCCGAGCCAAATATTACCTTCACGGTCCACCATGGTTTCGTAAACCAATACGGCCGATAACCCATGTTCCGTTGTATAATTCCTGAAGGTTTCGCCATCAAAATGGGAAGCTCCCGATTCCGTACCGATCCAAACTGTGCCATCTTCCAATGCGGTTACGGAATGGATATTAGTATTATTCAATCCATGATCTTGGTGATACTGGTGAAACTCTCCATTCGACCTATGTATAAGCCCGCTCTCCGTGCCGATCCATAAATCACCATTATGGTCTACCTCCAGTGCCGAAATTCGCAATTCAGGAAGTCCCTGATCTTCCGTTAGCAACTGAAATTCTCTGTCTTGATGACGAATAAGACCATTTCGAGTACCAATCCAAATGACACCATCGGGTGTTTGCTGTACGGCTCGTACCTGCATGCCGCGATAGCCGTGCGCGTCAGAAATATTCTGCAACTCCCTGTTTGAGTTGAGTTTCCAAACGCCGTTAGACTGTGTTGAAAACCAGTGATCATCATTAGAGTCATGGAAAATATCCAAGATCGTCATCCCATCAAGTTGCTCCAGGTAACTCGGTGTGTAGATGGAATCGCCCCGCATGTATGCAACTCCGGAATCAGTACCCAGCCAAAGCTGACCGTTATTTCCCTGATGAATGGCATTCACGCGGTTATCTGGCAGACCGTGCTCTTCGTAATATTGGCGAAATTGCAGGCCATCAAACCGATTTAACCCAAAACCGGTACCGACCCATATAAACCCTTTATCATCCTGGATCATAGAGTGAACCACTGACTCACTTAATCCTTGTTGGATGGAGTAGGTTTTAAATGGCAGGGTTTGGGATGATGCAGCCTCTCCAACCAGGGATAAGACAAATAAAAGTGATATGATTTGTACGTAGCTTTTCATGTTTGGAAAGCTAACAAGAAGCGGGAAAGTAACAAATCACATCATCATGTGATTGAAATAAAAAAGCCCCTGGGTTACAGGGGCTGAATTCGTTAACCGAGATAAGCTCTCAGTGCGGCGCTTCTGTTGTGATGCCGCAATTTCCGAAGAGCTTTCTCCTTAATCTGACGCACACGTTCGCGGGTCAGGTCAAATCGTTCTCCAATCTCTTCGAGAGTAAGTGAGTGCTCGCGGCCAATTCCGAAATAGAGGCGAATAACTTCTGCTTCTCGTTTGGTGAGTTTTGAAAGCGCACGTTCAATCTCCACTTTCAAAGACTCTCCCATCAATTCGTTATCGGGATCAGGAATCTCCTCATTTTCAAGTACATCAAGCAAACGGTTATCCTCACCCTGTGCAAATGGAGCATCCATCGACAGGTGGCGGCCGGAAATTTTTAAAGTATCGGCAACTTCACCTACAGTCATCTCCAAACTTTCAGCCAGCTCAGCGGCGGAAGGAACACGTTCGTACTCCTGCTCTAGTTTAGAAAGCTCTTTACCAATTTTATTCAGTGCCCCTACTCGGTTCAGCGGCAAGCGTACAATACGGCTCTGCTCGGCAAGTGCCTGCAAAATAGACTGCCGAATCCACCAAACAGCGTACGAAATAAATTTAAAGCCACGAGTTTCATCAAACCGTTTTGCGGCTTTAATCAAACCGAGATTTCCCTCGTTAATTAAATCACCGAGTGATAATCCCTGGTTCTGATACTGTTTTGCTACAGAAACAACAAAACGTAAGTTCGCTTTTGTTAAGTCTTCGAGAGCACGTTGAGACCCTTTTTGAATCTCTTTAGCCAAACGTACTTCATCGTCCGGCGTAATAAGCTTCTCTTTTCCAATTTCATGCAGATAGCGATCTAATGATTCTGATTCGCGAGTAGAAATGCCTGAGCTTTTAGCCACTTTAAATGAGATTTAATTAAATAATACAGGGAATATTCCCAAGATGTATAACTACAATTTATACGTACAACATGGCTGATTGTTGCCTAAAATCAATACCATTTGCAAGCTTTTAATATAAAGATTTTTTATAGCATTTTGAAGTATAAAATTTCAACACTTTTTTACCTTAAAAATGATTCGCCCGGAAGCGGATTGGACAGATTGAAATAATCGAGCGCAGAAGCAGTTACATCCGAAAATGTTTTGCGTGTTCCCAGTTCGCCCGGTTCACTTTCCGCAGCTTCTAAAACCAAAAGCGGTACAAATTCCCGGGTGTGATCGGTGCTGTCATCACAGGGGTCATTTCCATGATCTGCTGTTATAACTAGAATATCCCCTTTTTGCAGACTACCGGCAATTGCTGGAATTGAACGGTCGATCTCTTGCAGACACTCTGCGTACCCCTCGGGGTCTTGCCGATGCCCATAAATTTGATCTGTATCAATCAGGTTTACAAACACAAAACTTTGATCAATTTCGGCACTCATTAAACTCAACAGCTGCGATATTCCTTCAGCATTACTCTTTGTTTTTCGATACTGGGTAAATCCCTCACCCGCAAAAAGGTCTACAACTTTTCCTATGGAGTAAGTTTTAATTCCCCCTTCTTGCAGAAGTGAGAGCAGATTTGGCGTGGGCGGAATGGAGGAGTAATCCTGACGCTTATCAGAAATACGCTCAAAATTTCCGGGCTCTCCTTCGAATGGACGGGCAATAACCCGCCCTACCTCGTGATCACCCACTGCAACATTATGACGCACAAATTCGCACCACTCATAAAGTTTTTCGGGGGAAACAACATCGGTATGGCAAGCAATTTGGAATACACTATCTGCCGATGTATAAACTATTGGATTCCCTGTTTTAAGATGTTCTTCTCCAAAATCGCGAATAACATCCGTCCCCGAATAAGGCTTGTTACAGAGTACTTTATCTACACCAATTCCATCGCAAAATGTTTTTAGTATATCCTCCGGAAATCCATGTGGATACGTTGGGAAAGGCTTTTCAAGCTGAATTCCCGCAAGTTCCCAGTGCCCTGTGGTAGAATCTTTTCCGGCTGATACCTCCCTCATTTTTCCCCAATCTGCACGCGGATGCTCCACCGGTTTGATCGATTTTAGAGGTGCAATATTTCCAAGTCCTAACGCTTCAAAGTTTGGGAGTTCACAATTTGTAATTTCAGATACATGCCCCAAAGTATTCGCATTTTCATCACCGTATTCAGCGGCATCTTCCTGGGCTCCAATACCGAGCCCATCAATAACTACTAAAAAAAATCTGCCCATAGTTCCGTCTGCTAAAAAATTATACTGCGGTTTTTACAGCTTCAGATAGTGCTTTTTTTGCTTTTGTTACTACATGGTGTACATCTGTATCTCGTTTTTTGAGCTCGGTGTATCCACACCGAATATCCACATCAAGCTTTTGACCATCACTCAGTTCTACCGGCTCTTTGAATAATCCGTTTGCCGCTTTCATCCACTCTTTATGATGATCTTTTTCATCCGTAAACAGCAGATATGTAAACACGTAATCACTGTTAAATCCGATATATCCCTCAAACCCGAAATTCGATGGGTTCAACTTTTTCACCAGTGTTTTTTGAAGTCTGTTCAAATCCTCGAGCCGCAAACGCGATCGTAATGACTGCAGATTGTCAATGGTTATCAAACCAAACCACACATGCTTTTCTCTGATGGGAGTTCGTTGAATCTCTTTTTCCAATGTTTTTTCCCACACCTCAGGGATAAAGCTTCCATAATCGGTCGTAAACAGATCTTGACCAATCGGTAATTTACCAAGGTTTACCTGAATAGATAGCGTGGCTACACGAACCAGGTTGATTAATTGATGCTTAATCGACTCCTTAAAAACGAGTGGGTTTTCATCATAAACCAAAACTACACCGTGCCTTCGGCCGGAAATAATCATCGGAATTGCTAAGGTCGCACCTTCCGTGTACATCTCATCGGTAGCAACTCGTTTGGGATTTTGGTTAAAATGGATTGAAAACTGAGGCTCCCCTTTCTCAAGAGCATCGTGAACCATCGATTTCTCCTCTACTTTCAAACCCACCGATGGTGTATTCACCGCCGATGATGAATGAAAAACAGTTGTCCACACATCCATGCCGCGCAGCAGAACAGATACCCCACCATTAGGTATAATTTTTTGCATCTCCTCAACAAGGTGATCCAAAATTTCAACCTTATGGTGTTTGGGTTCAATTTTATTCATTGACTCCTCGTAATCTACCCACTCCTGTTGGTTTTCATACAAATCCGTCAGCTCCAGGTAGGTGTTCAATACATTTATCAGTGCGTCTCTATACGCCGAAAAAGTCTCCTCGTACTCGGTCAACTGAATCTTATCAGCAGACTCCACAACCGTAATTGCAACCAATTCCCCATTGTTGATAAACGGAATCAGAATCAGATTATGTATCGGCACGGAATCGTAATAGTGCCGCAGTTCATCTTTATCAATATCTACTCCAACGGTAAGCTCTTTAGGTTGCTGAATATCCTTGTAGTTATTCAAATAAAACTGCTCAAAGTTCACCCGGTCCTGGAACATCACGTTTGGCTGGGATGTAGAATTTGTTTCAAGAACAAACTGCTCCCGAGATCTATTTACCCAGTAGAGGTACACTGTTTCTGCATTTGTTGATTTCTGCAAAAGGTGCACAACATCATCCATAATGTGCTTGAACTCAAGCAGAGCTTTTTCTTCGCGCTTTATAGCCATAACTATCAGTTATCCATTTTTTTTAACTTGTTGTACAAGCTCTTCCGCATCATTTATCATTTTTTCAAACAGAGAGAGTCCCCGGTCCCAGAACGATTGGTCGCGAA
>SKWF01000153.1 GCA_007129085.1 Balneolaceae bacterium
ATGGGAATATCCGTGATATCGGCAATTTCTGTACCACTTTGGCCAATACCGCTCGTCTCCACGATTATGAGATCAAAACCGGCCGCTTTATATATAGCAATGGCACCCTGAATAGCTTCACTTATCGATTTGTTGGATGCCCGAGTAGCCATACTGCGCATAAACACCCGATCAGTGTCGATGCTATTCATTCGAATTCGGTCTCCTAAAAGTGCTCCACCTGTTCGAACTTTGGATGGATCAATTGATATAACACCGATGGTCAGATCATCAAATTCCGTTAGAAAGCGGCGGATAATTTCATCCGTTAACGAACTTTTCCCGGCACCACCTGTACCTGTAATACCCAGAAGAGGAACTGTTTTTTTATCGGTTACTTCAAACAGCATCTCCTTGCCGGATTTTAACTTACTATCTTTATATGATATAATTTCTAAGTGATTATTCTCCAGCGCAGAAATAGATCTTGCTATCGCAACGTGATTTTTTTTGAAAATCTTATTTACAGTTGGAGCTTCAATATCATTAGTGTCATAATCACATGATTCCATCATATAATTAATCATTCCCTGCAGCCCCATACTGCTTCCGTCTTCCACGGAGAAAATTCGCTTTATGCCATAGTCGTGGAGTTCATCAATCTCATCCTGAACAATCACTCCACCGCCACCGCCAAAAACCTGTATGTGCTCCGCACCATTCTCCTTTAGCAGATCCACCATATACTTAAAGTACTCCATGTGGCCGCCTTGGTAGGAGCTTATAGCTATTCCCTGTGCATCTTCCTGGATAGCACAATGAACAATTTCATGTACTGAACGGTTATGGCCAAGATGGATAACCTCTGCCCCGGTAGATTGCAGAATTCTCCTCATGATGTTGATACTCGCATCATGCCCATCAAATAGACTGGCTGCCGTTACAAAACGGACACTATTTTCCGGCTCGTACTTTTTTGGAGTTTTTGTGTTATCACTTGTTTTCGTTTGCTTCTTCTCAGAAGTTTGTTCAGATAATTCTTTACTCATAATTCAGATAAAATGATTAAGTGGAAGCGATTCCAAAAGATAAGGAAATTGCGACAGAGTCGTAATTGGAAGCGTTGTAAATATTGAAAAATCTACGTCTCTTTGGGAGAATCGAGATAACTTAGAGTCCGCTGTGGGAACGGGATGACGATTCCTTCTCTATCAAATCGTTTTTTAATACTCTCGGTTACATCACATTCCATCACAAAACCATCAGGTGGAGTTGGTGCCCATGCCCATGCACGCAGATTTACAGAGGATTCCCCCAGCCCTATTACACGAACCATCACTCGTGGAACTCCCGCTTCAATATCTTCCTCCGATCGGATATCCATATTCACCGGGTGGTTCGCAATCTCTTCGGCCATAATTGACTTTGCCAGGTCGATGTCCGACCCATAGCTAATTCCTATATTAATCAGCTTGCAAATTTTGTCATCGGTGTAATTCGAATTAACCAAAATCTCATTGCTGATTACCGAATTTGGAATGATTATACGCTGATTTTCAAAATTTCGGATAATGGTATGGCGCAAGTTTATATCCTCAACAACGCCGCGTAATGTGTTTTGCAGAGAGATCCTATCGTTAATACGGTATGGTTTAAACATTACGATAAATACACCGCTGATAATATTTCCCAATGCCTGCTGGGAGGCAAAACCAATAACGATTGCCAAAATACCGGCACCGGCCAGCATAGATTGGGCAACATGCCTTAAAAAAGGAATATTCCAGATGGCAATTCCAAAACCAACCGTATAAACCAGGCCCAGAAGTGCATAGTAAATAAACCGGAAGTTTGTGGGATCATCACTTATAATATTGGTATCTCCACTTAATATTTTTGTGAACGCCCGCTTAATCAACCATGCCGTGAAGAATGTAAGTGCAATAATTCCAACCACGGTAATAACCAACATTCCATCCTGTAAAAAATCAGCCCAACGCTGTTCCATAATGTCATTCATTAATTTTCAATTTCTTCGTCACTTTCGTCATTTACCGGTTCAACTGGATCTAAATCGATATCAAGCTCTTCTAAAGCTTCATCCTCTTTTGCTTCAAGTGCAGGAATAAATTCCACTGATATTTCGGATGTAAACCCTTCCCGTACCGGGATATCTCGCTGCATAAAATAGGGTTCAGGAGCTTCAAAAGGATCTACAGAACCGCTATTCCAGCGTCCATCCCCATTAACATCCCTATAAACTCTAGCCGTGTATGAGAGCGGTGGTAATCGATCTATTTCAAGAGAATCCGTAAAAACAGTATCAATATCTACTTTCCGATTATCATCATACAACCGTAAGCGATTTTCTCCTTCAGGCAGACCGTCTGCAGCTGTAAACTCTATAGCACCAAGCTGGTTGGGTTGCCAAATATCCGGCCGGAACGTGGCGTAATCCCTCACATAAGGATCCCAAACACGGAATTCATAACTAACCCCGCTCTGCCAAATAATATCTGGATTGATGGATAGTATATTTCTTTCTACGTCTACAAATTCCCAATCTTCAATCATCTGATCCCCTTCGAAAACGAGCAGAGAGTCTGTAATAGAATCATCATCAATAAATCTGGAAAAAGTAATTTCTACCGACTCATCATTAAATATTCCGTCTGCCAGGTTATCCTCGATCAATCGAAGTGCGGCTGTATCGGGCTCAGCAGATCCACTAAATGGATCGACATTACTACGCAGTGGATTGCCAGCACGATCGGTAAACCCTTGCGGGATCACCGAAAAGCGCTGCTCTTCATCAAGCGGGTCCAAAGCCTGGGCATAGACAACTTGTGGATCTTCAATATCGGTATAGAGAGGAAAGGCTGTGGAATAATCCTCACCCAGAGAATCTTGAATTGTTATGGAGGCATTATCTTGCCATTCCACCGGTTCAGACAGGCGCAACCGTAACCGGGTTTCTGATAGTAAACCAACTCCATTTATATTTGGTGATACAGTATCAGGCCGTTGAATAAATATTGTACCCAAATCTACCTCTTCTCCTTTAACCACCTCGAACTCTTCTTGATGAAATGGCTGGGCAAATTCTCGATCTCGATCCCAAATACGATTTCGATTAACGTCATCAACCCAAATAGCACTATACATCCCCTCCCGCAGGTAGGAAAAATTGATCTCGCCGGATGTATCAGATTGTGCTACATAATTAGCCGGTTCCGAAAAATCTACCGGGCTTTGATATAGAAAAACACGCTCACCTTCGTTTACCGATCCTTCATCAGGATCGCGCAGAGTTGCAATAACATTTCCATCATCTATCTCCGGGCCGGTAGAAAAGGCAAGTTCGTACGATGATGACATATTATTATTTCGAGTATCGGTAATATCCGTCCCGAGCTGTACAATTATGGTAGTATTTTCAGGTAAAGGGTCTAAAAACTTCACTATGACAGTCCGTCGGCTAAAATCTACCTCAAAATCGAGACCCAAATTAGGCTCTATGGATATATTTTGCCGGGCAGAATTTCGGTCTACAAATTTGTCGAACTGAAATCGAACCTCATTACCGTCAAAATTTGTGGTTTCATTGGCAGGTGTTGTGCCCGTTACAACCGGAGGTTCTCGATCGGGTGGGCCGCCACTAGGAGCAACCGGCGTTGCACAGCTGCCGAGCCAGATCATACACAACAAAAATAAAGAGATTTGAAATAGGGTATTCTTCAAAACGGAAGTTTAAAATCGTGTTAGAATGCGATAAATATACTGTTTTTAATACTCAACCTTTATCCGGATTCGCCACTTTTTTCAATCCGGTAAATTATAATACAAAGTGGCATATCCATTTACACATATTTCAAATAGAGTTCCTACCTTTGGCACAAATCATCTATTAACTTATACATCTACCATGTACATAAACCGGCCTGCTTCTTATACAGATTATTACGAGCTCACAATGGCGCAGGGATATTTCGACGCCAATAAGCATCACCAATCGGCTGTATTTGATTACTTCTTCCGAAGTAATCCTTTTAATGGAGGGTATGTTATTTTTTCCGGTTTAAATGACCTTCTTGATGCACTGCATAACTTTCGATTTTCAGACGATGAAATCAACTATCTGCGTTCAGAAGGATTTAATGATGATTTCCTCAACTACATGCGCGACTTCTCATTCAAGGGAACCATCCACTCAGTGAAAGAGGGAGAGATCGTATTTCCCAACGAGCCAATTGCACGAGTTGAAGGTACTCTTCTTGAAACACAGATTATTGAAACCCTGCTGCTCAATATTTTAAACTTCCAATCACTCATCGCAACAAAAGCATCACGTATAAAATTGGCAGCCGGTAAAGATTGCACTGTACTTGATTTTGGACTCAGGCGATCGCAGGGCCTTGGCGGAATTCACGCCTCCCGGTCAGCTATTATTGGCGGGTTTGATGGCACCTCAAATGTTTATGCTGCGCAAGAGTTCAACCTCCCTGCAGGTGGCACCATGGCCCACTCCTGGATTCAGGCGTTTGATGATGAATTAACTGCTTTTCGAGCCTACGCCAAATCTTTTCCCGACTCCACAATCTTACTGGTTGATACGTATGATACGCTAAACAGCGGCGTACCAAACGCTATTAAAGTAGCCAGAGAACTTCGGGAGAAGGGTCATGAATTGGTGGGAATTCGGCTTGATAGTGGTGACTTGGCCTACTTTTCCCGCAAATCCAGAAAAATGCTTGATGATGCCGGTTTCCCGGATGTTAAAATAGCCGCATCAAACCAGCTCGATGAACGGGTAATTACCAGTTTAAAGCGCCAGGAAGCCGCCATTGATATTTTTGGCGTCGGCACCCGCCTGGTTACAGGTGATTCCTCCCCCGCCCTTGATGGTGTTTATAAGCTTGCTTCTGTAGACAATACCCCAAAAATTAAGATTTCGGAGAATGTCGAAAAAATCACTCTTCCGGGTCAAAAAATAGTAAAACGATATTTTAATGATGATGGGACTTTTTATGGAGATGCGATTATGGCAGAAGATGAAAATTCCATCGAAAAGATATATCACCCGATCTATACGGCAAAAACCAGCAAATTGACGGGGAAATCATCAACTCTGTTTTTGAAAAAAATGATGGAAAACGGGGAGTTCATTGAGCCGAAATCTACCGTAAAAGAGAGTGCTGAATATTGTAGAAATCAGCTTTCCAAACTCCCTCAAGAGTATAAACGTTATGAAAACCCCCATATTTACAAAGTGGGAATCAGTAAAAAACTGTTAGATATGAGAAACGAAATTATTCAAAATCATCAAAACCATATATGAAAGCACTGATTATCGTAGACGTTCAAAATGATTTTTGTGAAGACGGAGCTCTTGAAGTACCAAATGGCAGCAGTGTAGTTCCGGTAATTAATAAACTGATCGATCGGTTTGATGCTATTATACAAACACAGGATTGGCATCCCTCAGGACACCATTCATTTGCATCCAGCCATGACGGCAAATCTCCATACGAGACCGTTGAATTGGATTATGGAACACAGGTTTTATGGCCCGATCACTGCGTGCAGGGTACTAATGGAGCAGATTTTCATAAAGAGCTTCAGACAGATAAGTCACAAGTCATTATCCGCAAAGGGTTTCGTGCACCAATCGATTCCTACTCTACATTTTATGAAAATGACCAAAAGACGAAAACCGGACTCACCGGCTACTTGAAAGACCGGGGAATTACTGATCTGTATGTAACCGGACTCGCTACAGATTTCTGCGTAAAATGGTCGGTTTTAGATGGTATTAAAGAAGGGTTTAATGTGCACATTGTGGAGGATGCGGTTCGAGGCATCGACCTTGAAGGCTCCCTTGATGAAGCCTGGAAAGAGATGAAAGAGGCCGGAGTTACCGTTACCACTTCAGATAAAATCAGCGGATAAATTTGAGTACAGATAACCGATTCGATTACGTAGTACTTGGAGCCGGAATCGCGGGATTGAATGTCGCCGATCAGCTGCATCAACGTGGTAAAAGTGTTGCTGTTATTGACAAAAACAGTCCCGGCGGTGGTGCATCAGGTGCACCATTAGTGTTGATGAACCCCGCAACGGGCCGAAGAGCCAAAATGGCCTGGAGAGCTGAGGAGGCTGTTGAGTTGGGGGCGTCTATTTTGAAAAAGGTGCAAGAGAAAACATCTACCCCTTTCTATAAGAAAAATGGCGTATTGCGCCCTGCCCTTACTGAAAAGATTGGGAAAGATTTTAGCCGGGCACCTAAAAAATATGAATGGCCGTCCGAAGAGTGGATCAGGTGGATGGGAAAAGGAGAATTAGAAGACCGCTACCCATTTTTGCCAGATACGTTTGGGGGACTTCTAATTCCAAATGGTTATACCATAGACAGTAAAATTTTTATAGAAGAATTTTACAAACTACTGGGCAAAAGTGGAATTCAGTTTTTTACTGATTGTGACTATTCTATTTCCAAAGAGCAGGATGGCGTTTTTCAAATCAACATTGAGGGAGTAGATTCTATCCTTACAAAGCAGGTGATTTATGCCGTTGGTGCCGGAATATCAGACATAGATTCCTGGGATTTTCTTCCACTTGAAAATGTAAAGGGGCAGACACTTACACTCTATTTTGAAAAAGAGTTAAAAATGCAGCACTCTATTTCCAGCATGGGATATTTTGCATTTCTTCCCGAAACACCCAATAAACTGGTTATAGGCAGTACGTATGAGCATGGCTACACTCATCTTAACACAGATGTTGCCGCCAAAGAGAAGCTTCTGGAAAAGCTACAGAATACACTGCCGGGATTACTCTCCTCTATCGAAAAAACTGAGCAGTGGTGTGGTGTTCGAGTTACAACTCAGGATCATAAACCGATAATCGGCCCTCATTATGCAGAGAAAGGAATTTCTGTCATAACAGGACTCGGGTCCAAAGGGATGATTCACAGTTGTCTGTTGGCTAAACTGTTGGTTGATCACCTTGAAAAAGGGCAGCCAATTGATCAAACTGTATCAAGTGAGAGGTTCTTCAACAGATAAATATTGAAGACTCCCCCACTCTTTAAGCTCTGCTTTTAGTTCGGCTGAATAATTGCGGCCTCAGAGGATACAACGGTAATTGCAATCAAGGCAACCATAATAAACAGGTTGATAAAGAGGTTAATCGTATCAATCACCGATTCCATTTTGTAGGTAGTTTGCACCTCGTAATATTCAGCAAGCTGTTTGGCATTTTCGCGCAGTGCGCCTGATTCGGCACCCAGTCGGAAACGGCTAATTGCCGTATTGCTGAACACTTCGGTGGCTTCTATCGATTCTACCAATCCGGCACCATCTTTCAACATCATTTTTATGGCAATTTCTTTAATCTGCTTCTCCATGTATTTATTTCTGCACGCTTCCGAGGCTACTCGGATAACCTCAATATTTTGGCCTGATCCACTATAAAGCGTATAAAATACACGAGCAAAAATTTCAATACTTGTTTTATGGAGCAGATCTCCGATTACTGGTATATGTATGATATACTTATCCAGCATTAGTTTACCTTTCGGTGTGCGCACATACCACATAAAAACTCCAAGAGGTATTGTACAGAAGAGCGTCAGTTCAATCCAGTAATCTTGCAGCCAGTAACTCCATTCAAGGGTGGCCGCGGTCATTGGGGGGAGCTGTATATCGAACTCAAGGAACATTTCTGCTGTGGCAGGGAAAATATATCCTACGTAGAATAGCACTGTAGCAACAACTGCTAAAACCGTTACCGATGGCATTAAAAGGGAGCGGCGCAGGTTCTTTTTAAATTCGGCATCTCGCTCTAGAAATTTTGCAGTACTTTCAAAAACGAGAGCCATGTTACCGGAAGTTGACGCTACACTAAGCATGTAGGCCGCAAACTTTCCAAAAACATCTTCATGCTTACCATATACTTCACTACCCTCTTTACCATCCTTGAGGTCTTTCTGTATCTCTTTTATAACCTCTTTCATCTTCTTGTTTTGGGTATCTTCGTACAGAAGATCCAAAATCTCATCGTAAGGTAATTCTTGGCGCAGTAAGTCAGCAGATAAGCTTACAAATGTAACAATTTCCTGAGTGGGCACTCCTCCTTTAAAATCAAAGAGCTTTTTATTTATACGATGAACTTTAAAGCCCAATTTGTTGAGCGCACGCTCCAGCTCTTCCTTACTGTATGCCTCCTGCTCCCCTTTAATTTTGGGTTTCCCTGTTTTTTGAGCACTATATTCGAAAATCTGTTTTTTCTCTATAGCCTGTACTTTAATGCCATTCTTTTTAACAAGTTTATTAACCTTGTTTTGAGCATCTTTTTTTGAGTCAGCCTCAAATTCGGTCTTAATTTTTTTACCGGCTTTGGAGATCGCTTTTAATCTAAATTTACCCATGGGAATACAATACTATCCGATTGATGAGAGACAATTACAGCTACCTATTAAGAGTCATGAATAACCATTCTGTGACAAACTAATTGTGATTATTGCCAAATAAGTAAATGGACAAGACATTTAACAAAGAGTTTATTTCCGAAAGTGATTGAACGTAATCTTCATTGTGTACGAATATACATTCAATTAGGATTTAATCAAGTAATAGAAACCGGTATTAGTAATTAAACCTTTGCCTTGTATAGGCCCGAACCGGCTCTCCATCCTGTCTTGCGGGCCTAAATCGCCACTGTAGCGCTGCTCTTATTACGGCGTCCATCAACCCGTATTGAATAAACGGCATCACTTCGTAATCACCATTCGTATATCTTCTAATCTCTTCAATTGATGCTTCTTCAACATCACCATTTTCATCCACCAGGAAATTTACAATCATTTCAAGATTACCTCGATACTCGTCTGGTACGGCATCGGGAGCGCTGGCTTCTACAATTCGAACTACGGTTGGCGGAACTTGTGGATTTCCCACAATAGATGCTTCATCGCCTTCATACCCTGTACCCTGGCCGGGATCCCAATCGGGCAGGTCCGGTACATCAAGGTCTAATTCCACCTCGAGCTCTATTTCGATGATGTCATCAGATGGCACAGGTTGAGGTATTTGTGGCCGAGGCGGTGGAGGTGGAGAGGTTTCCTGGCGTGTGATTTCAATTTCATCAATCAATACCTGCTCCTCCCTTTCTGATACTTGAAAATCTCTTATTTCCACCTCTTCCTGTGGAAAAAACCTAAAGATGAGAATAACCGTAACCTGGGCTATTACAATAGCCATCAGAAACCTATTGCGGTAAGTTGAGTCGGTAATACGATTATTTTGGTGATAAAGAGACAATATCTGCTTTTTTAAAGTAACGACGGTTTTTATCGATTCTTACAACGTTACAAAATATACGATGTTCCACACGATATGAAGAACTAAACTTTGTTTATCGCTTTTCGGATGAATCCATTGTTCTGTTGAAGCAGTTGAGAGGCTTCTTCTTTTGAGCAGTCCATAAATTTCATCACCAGTGCCGTTTTAACGTGTCCATCTGCATTATTTAGCAATGTTTCTGCTTCGGAATATGAACATTCCGTAAGCATCATTACGATACGTTTTGCCCGCTCTTCGAGTTTCTTGTTGGACATTTGCAGATCTACCATCACATTCTCATATACTTTACCAAGCCGAATCATTGAACCAGTGGTAAGCATATTTAGCACCATTTTTTGGGCCGTGGCAGATTTCATTCGGGTACTCCCCATTACTACTTCGGGGCCCACGGGAATATCAATCATAAAATCTACGTTGACACCTACATCAACTTGTTTGGCACTTACTGTGGTTACCATAAGAGTTGATGCTCCTAACTTATTGGCTTCTTTAATTGCACCGTGTACATAAGGTGTTCGTCCACTCGCAGCTAAACCGGCAACAATATCGTTACTCCCTACATTGAGAGAGCGAACCGCTTCGGCACCGAGTTCGGGGCTATCTTCAGCACCTTCCTGGGCTTCGAACATCGCCTCTTTTCCTCCGGCAATAAACCCCTGAACTGTCTCCGGTGATGCCCCGAATGTTGGTGGGCATTCCGACGCGTCCAGCACACCTAAACGTCCACTAGTGCCGGCTCCAAAGTATAACAATCTGCCACCTGATTTTATGCCTGCCGCAATGCGGTCAACGGCATCGGCAATTACGTCTAATTTTTTCTCAACTGCATCAGCAACCTTTTTATCTTCATTGTTAATCAGACGAACAATTTCCCGGCTATCGGCAACATCAATGCCGGTTGTTTTGGGATTACGCTGCTCTGTTAACAGAGTGCTAAGTTTTTCAAAAAGGTCTTCGCGATTTTCGTTGTTCTGCATAACTGTACGACTAACGTCTTGAAGACCACCATTCAGATTCTAATTCACCAAAAACTTCCTTCGAAGAATCTCCACTATTAGTTGACCGACTTACTCCGGAAGAAATTAACGCCGCGGCAATCGCCTTAATATCTGACACATGATGATCACTTTTAAGCTTCTCTGTGCTAAAGTGATCTTTCACAAAGTGGGTATCGTAAGATGCTGAAACAAAATCGGGATGATTCAACGTGAATTCACAAAATGGAATCGTAGTGCGGCACCCTGTAATTTCGTACTCCTTTAGTGCACGTAACATTCGTCCAATAGCCTGTTTACGTGTAGTACCAAAGGTGGAAAGCTTAGAAATCATAGGGTCATAATTAATGGTTACCTCTTGTCCCTCAGCCACACCGGAATCCACACGAACACCAAGTCCTGATGGTTCTCGATGTCGTTTTAAAAGTCCCGTACTTGGTAAAAATTGATCGGCGGGATCTTCCGCATATATTCGGCACTCAATGGCGTGCCCCTTCCGTTTAATATCAGCCTGTTTATAAGGCAGCTTTTCGCCCTGTGCAACGAGAATTTGCAGCTCTACTAGGTCAACGCCGGTGATCCATTCCGTAACGGGATGCTCTACCTGCAGGCGTGTGTTCATCTCTAAAAAGTAGAAATTGTGGTGTTTGTCCACTAAAAACTCAATGGTTCCGGCTCCTTCGTAATCCACAGTTTTTGCCGCTGCTACGGCAGCCTCTGCCATATCGTTTCTCAACTCTTCAGTTAAGACGGAACTCGGTGCTTCCTCAATTACTTTTTGATGACGACGCTGAATAGAGCATTCACGGTCATAGAGATGGATTACATTTCCATGGCTGTCAGCCATAATTTGGAATTCAATATGTCGCGGCTCTTCGAGATATTTTTCAACATACACGCGATCATCGCCAAATGCGTTTTTGGCTTCAGATTTAGCCGCTTTCACGCTGTTTTTAAACTCAGATTCTGATTCTACAATCCGCATTCCTTTACCGCCTCCACCTGCTGCGGCTTTAACCAATACCGGGAAACCGATCTCTTTGGCTGTTTTTAGGGCTTCATCCAGATCTGTCATTGCATTCTTCGTGCCCGGGGGATATCGAACGCCGGCTTTTCCCATCAGCTCTCTCGCTTCGGTTTTGTCCCCCATCAATTCAATTGCCTTGGGAGAAGGGCCAATAAACTGAATTCCCTCTTTTTTACAACGTTCAGCAAACGCAGCATTTTCACTTAAAAAACCGTAGCCGGGATGGATCGCATCCGCCCCTGTATCTTTGGCGGCTTTTATCACTTTATCAATATCCAGGTAACTCTGCGAAGATTCTGCTTCACCTACACAAACAGATTGATCGGCAAATGTTACGTGGGGTGCGTCCGCATCCGGTACAGAATATATTGCTACCGTTTCAATATTCATCTCATTACATGTACGCATCACACGCAACGCAATTTCGCCACGGTTGGCGACTAATACTCGTTTAATTTTCGACATGTACTCCTAAAATAGATGTTCTTTTAGCATTGGTGAAACTACTTCCCATGGGTCAGAAACACGTTCGTCCCATACGTAGAAGTTATGCTCTAAATTCTTCAACCACAACGTATCGCTCATTCGCTCAGAATGTTGTTTTTGTGGATCGTTGCCATAAGTTAGAAGTCGAATATCTACTTTGGAAATCTCTTTTAATATTTTTTTCTCATTTAAGTTTGGGAGAAAGTCTATAGGGTTATTATAATAGACGTTATCATCGTAAAAGCCATCAAGATACGGTTTGATGTCGTATGTACCGCTAACCCCAATTACTTTATCTATTTTTTGAGGCTTTTTGAGCGCATAAAGGAGTGCAAAATATGCCCCGAGGTTTACTCCGGTTGCGAGTAAAAAATCATCACTGCTCTGTTTTTTTATAAAGGGGATTACCTCATCTACTATGTAATCTTCGTACTGCTTTTGCCTGCTAAGACGTACATATGGTTCTACACTCTTATTTAACAATCCCTCGTGAGCAACAGAGTCCACACAAATAATTTGGTTATACCCTTCATTTATTTGTTCGGAAAGGTCATCTATCAAACCGGCATCTTCCCACTCAAAAAAACGTCCCTCCTCCGAAGGAAAGACTAAAATTGGTGTGCCTTTATCTCCAAAAACCAGTAACTCCATCTCTTTGCCAAGGCTGGGACTTTTCCATTTTTTATACGTTCGTTCCATGTTTTTCAACTCCTGAAATCTAGCTCGTTCACTATTAATATATTACAGTTGTGGAACTGAATATAGCAGGAATTAAACTCACTTGGAAGCGCTTTTCCAATGAATAATCATTGTTTTTGGACAGGTATTAGAATATCACTCCTGCATCCGGAGGTTGTACATAACTCTTGGCAAGATGGTAAGCTTTTCGGTGGAGTTGAGATATGCCCTTTTATCAAAAACATTGTAGTTGTTCTCTTCAATTTTATCGAGAATACGGCTGTAATTCTCTCGGGCCAGCATTACCGGTAGCCGGCTATCCTTCGATAGCATCTCAATACCAATATCTGCTTTTTCATAGTAGTCGCGTGCCCGCGATATTTGAAATTTCATGAACTCTATAAATTTATCTGAAAGCTCACGATTTTTAAGTTCATCAATTGATATGTTAAACGACCGTAATTCATTTTCAGGCAGATATACCCGTCCTCTGTCAAGGTCTTCGCCCACATCGCGAAGAATGTTGGTAAGCTGCATCGCAATTCCCAGAGCTTCGGCATGCTCTAGAGCCGACTCATCTTCATATCCAAAAACCTTGCTGGTCATTAGCCCTACAACCGAAGCAACTTTATAGGAGTAATCATACAGCTCTTCAAAATTGTTGTAACGATTTTTTGTCAGATCCATTTTGACACCTTCAATCAGAAGCAGCGGCATCTCGATGGAGATATCGTACATATTTAAAGTATTTGAAAAGGCTATAAGAATTGGATCGTTTTGCTCTTCTCCTCTGTATGTGTTTACAAGTTTTTTACTGAAGTGTTCTAGACGGCTAAAGATTTCCTGTTCATTAATCTTTTTGTCGTGCATTAGATCTTCAGCTTCATCTACGAGATCATCCAAAAATCGGCACAAGCCATAAATGGCGAAAATACTACGCTGTTTTTTATAGGGCAAAAATCGTGTTGCCATATAAAATGTTTTGGCATGAATTCTGGTGATAGATCTGCAATGGGAATAAGCAGCGCGTAGCTTTGTGTCATCTACTTCGCTTATAACAGCTTTGTGAAAATTTGTTTTTTCATATAGCGGCCGAATGAGTGAATAGGGTATTCTAAATATGTTTGTCATAGTAGCAATATTCTTATTTATACAACCTAATGCTGCTACCCTACTAAATAGTTCCTTAATTATTTAATAAAGCATATATGTTACGATAATTTCTTTTATTTTAAGCGTTTAGAATACGCGATTAACTATTTTAGTCTTTTGTACTTTTAAAGCTTTTAGCCGAACCTTTATGTCACCTCAGAAAAAAAACACAATCTACCAGGTTGCCCAGAAAGCCGGTGTAGCCATTTCAACGGTATCAAGAGTATTAAACAATTCACCGAACGTATCTCCAAAAACGAAAGATAAAGTTAATGAGGCTATACGTGAGCTGAATTTTCGCCCACAAGTTAGTGCACGAAAACTTGCCAGCCGTGAGCCGCAGATGCTGGCACTTGCTGTACCATCTTTTACTACGCCTTTTTACACCGAAGTCTTAAAAGGCGTTAAAGATGAAATTGCAGACATGGATTTGGATATTGTTATTTACAATACGGGCTCTAAAAACCCGGCTGAGGGAATTGAAAATTTCTTTAACAGAGGGACGGCCGATACGGTTATTACCATCAGTATTGAAATTACGGATGTGGTACACGAACATCTTCAATCATCAGATATCCCTATTGTATTAATTGGGAGCAATCACCCCGAATACAACTTTTTTGATTTAAACAACCGCAAAGGTGGATTTCTGGCCGGAGAGCATCTGGTTAAGCAGGGATATAAACGAATGGGAATGATTATGCCGGCAACAAATGCAAAACCGTCGAAAGATAGACATGCCGGTTTCACCGACGCACTAAAAGAGTTTAAAATGCCGATTGAGGATAAGTTTTTCGTGCGTGGAGAGAGTACCAAGCACGCCGGGTTTACCGAGGAAGCCGGCTTTGAGGCTATTTATGAATATGAAAAAATGGGCGATTTTCCCGATGCGATCTTTTGCTCGAATGATACACAGGCAATCGGCGCCTACCATGCCATTACCAGACTGGGTATGAAGATTCCTGAGGATATCGCCATAATGGGATACGACAATATTAAATTTACCAAGTATCTTGATCTTACAACGGTCGACCAGATGATGTACAAAGTTGGCGTAGATGCTACAAAACGACTGGCGGAAATAATCCGTAATAAAGACAGCAAAAAGGTTCAGAAAACGATCGACCCGGTACTTGTACCAAGAAATTCAACGGCGAAAAAGGATTAAACCATTGTATATAGACAGAGAATCGGCACTTCTCAATTGTATTACCTCAACCAATGCATCAAATATCGGAGACCCCTACCGCGGAAAAGTGCGGGATGTCTACGACCTCAATGATGGAACTCTCGGCATCGTTGTTACGGATCGCATAAGTGCTTTTGATCACATTATGCGTCAGGCTATTCCGTATAAAGGACAAATACTCAATCAACTCTCAAATTATTCGTTTGAGAAAGTGTCTGACTTGATACCAACGCATACTATTGACGTGCCCCACCCTAATGTAACAATTGCTAAAAAATGTGCTCCAATTCCTATTGAGGTTGTTGTAAGAGGATATCTTACCGGGCATGCATGGAGAGTGTATAGATCGGGCAAACGAACTCTTTGCGGAGTTCATCTACCCGACGGAATGGTAGAACATGAGAAGTTTGATGAACC
>SKWF01000037.1 GCA_007129085.1 Balneolaceae bacterium
GGCTCGGACATAAGCAGTGGTACTCAAGTTTTCGTGTTCGGGTTGCAAAGGTTGAGCGAGACTACGGTATTTGATCAATCTATCCTGAATGTATTGATCATATAGTAAACGCAGGCTTTGCAGGCTGGTTTTCATGTTACTAATCATACCCGCCTTCCTCCATTATTCTGAGGTAATATTGTCGCATAACGTCAAAAGCCTTCTTTTTGATTCCGGTTTCCGATATCAATCCTTTGCGGTTAAACCCATCTTTAACGACCGGAAGAGGCCTTCGCGGTGAGCGAAAATCCATCAGAATCCACGGCGCGGTACCACTCAAAAACTCAACTTTATCAAACATATCCAGGGTATGCACGTAGAGCTCAGCCTGGAAAGCTTCCGACCATCGCTGTTCCGGCGGCACATCCCACCCCTGTTTGGCACCGGCCCCAAACTCACTCATAATCAGCGGTTTATCATAGATCGTATCCCAGGTCAAATGATCCATGGGCGCATTTTCTCCGCCATACCAGCCGTAGTACTGGTTCACGCCAAGTACATCCAGGTACTCACCAATTGGGTCGTCAATCATAAATGTAATTCGGTCGCTATCCTCCTCATGGATCCAGCTGCTCTGTAGTGCGGCGGTTGTGAGGCGAAACGGGTCCAGCGTTTTCGTTGTCTTAATCATCTCCCTGAGGAAATGTACACGGGCATCGGTGAGTGGCACTTCATTCGACATCGACCAGAGAATGACAGCCGCGCGGTTTTTGTCACGATGGATGATCTCGGTAAGCTGATTGCGTGCATTTTCCAGAGTTTCGGGGTTGTCCCACTCAATCATCCAGTAGAGCGGCAGTTCCGACCAGACCATAATTCCTCGTCTTTCGGCTTCACGCACCATATGTTCGTTGTGGGGATAGTGCGACAGCCGCACAAAATTGCCCTCCATCTCTTCTACCCAGTTAAGCAAAATCCGGGCATCATCAATACTGTGGGCACGGCCGGTTCGGTAAGGCGCCTCTTCATGGATATTCACACCCCTCAAAAATATCGGTTCCCCGTTCAGCAGGATTTTTGTCCCTTCTGTTTCGATAGTTCGAAATCCGATCTGATCCGTTATCTGATCTGTTTCAGCGACTATTTCTACATCGTAAAGATACGGATCTGTAGTTGACCATCGTTTCAGATCTGCCGGAAATGAAAACGACGCAAACCCATCTGCATCTGTTTCAACCCGGTGAAGGATATCTGCATCCGGTATCTGAATTTCTACCTGCTGCTGAAGCTGATCGCCATTCAGCCGCACCCAGCCGATCACTTCATTCTCTGAATCCTGGTTCAGCTGAACATAATAGTCCTGCAGAAAAGTCTGCCCCGTTTCGATGAGGTTGACCGACCGAGTGATGCCACCATAATTGGCCCAATCGGTAATCATGGTCGGCACAGCTTCCGGTTTTCGGGTGTTGTCGGCCATTACCACCACAAAATTATCCCCGGCATTCAGCAGCTCTGTCACCTCAAAATTAAATGGAGTAAACCCGCCGATATGTCTGCCGGCAAACTCTCCGTTTACCCAGACCCGCGCATCGTAATTCACCGCTCCAAAATAGAGAAACACCCGTTTATCGTTCTTAATCTCCCACTGGAAATCCTTTTTATACCAGATGGTTCCCTCATACCAATGGAGCTTCTCCATCTGTGTATTCCAGTCGCCCGGTACTTCCAGTTTATAACTAAGGTCAAAATTGTATTCGTACGGGTCATCCGGTTCCACATTTTTCCGGTTTCGAAAAAATCCGTCTGGATTCGGCTCGGATCTGTAATCGTAATACCCGGTTTGATACGGATCGATAATGATATCCCAGGTGCCATCGAGGCTGGTTGCTTGTCGATTGAATGTGTTGATGATCAGATCGGACTCCATGAGCGTCTCCTTGTTAACTTCCTGCGCTATAGTGGTCTCGATCCCCATTCCCAAAGTGGTAGTTAGTATAACCAGAAGTGAAACGCTGATATATTTTAACCGGTGATGATTTGTGCTAAAATTTTTGGAAAGTTGTCTTTTAAAATAGGCATGAGTTATACAATTGATCATAATTTACTCCCTTGAATGTTTGATTTGAGATAAACTCGTACCTGTTAAATAAGAAATTTTCTCATAACGTGGCGTGAATTTATTAATAGATATTCAAGTAATTCCCCAGGCCTTTTTTACTGTAATTATTGAAAAAGAATTAGTGATACCGATATAAAAGGAAGCATCAACAATCAGTAATTTTAACAACATTATCCCGTCTATATATAACGTTTAGAATGAAAAGGTTTTTCATCTTTTCTTACAAGAGAAGCGCACTTAAAGAAATAACTGAACACACTTTTTCTTAATCTGATTTCAATACAGACTTTATTTTCTGTGTTGAATAGATGCTAAGAACCTATTTATTACTAATGAGAGATAAACTTTTACTATTAAATTTATGCTCCTGCCTTTATCGGGGTGAGTTAAAACCAGCTTCAGAGAACTGGACAATCAACCGTAGACAGATCGTATCAACAAATATAAAATAGGTTCTTTACTATCAGTTAAATATGAGAGTGTGGGAATTACACAAAAATTGTAAACCCAACAGTAACCGGAGAGGAAGCTACACTCCGGAAGTATTCAAATAACAGAATACCTATACGTTGGCAATTAAGAGAGACTTCTACAATGACCAAACCATCAACCAAGGCTTACCTGTCGAAAACAGTTGGTGCCTCACTTTTAATCTTATTCATATTAGGTGCTAATTCTTGTGCTAATATTGAGAATACAGATCTAGTTCAAATTGAAGAACCGGAACCAATTGAAACCGATTTTGGGGAGATACAAGAAAGAGGCACTATTCGAATGATCACCCAATACAGGCCCACATCCTATTTTCTACTGGGAGGAATGGATCGCGGTTTTGAGTATGAATTGGTGTCGCGCTTTGCCAGAGAAAACGGATTGAAAGTTGAGGTAGTTTTGATCGGTTCGCATGAAGACCCAATCCAAATTTTAGAAACAGGCGAAGGTGATTTGATCGCAGATCATTTTGCAATAAATGAACAACTGGTGAATCGGGTAGCCTTCAGTACTCCATACAACTTTATTAATCAGATTTACGATATCAACGAAACAGAAGTTGAAAATGTATCGATGTTGAAATATTCGGGCGAAAATATAGTTGATTTTAAAACTCCTCAATATAAAACCGAAGCTCGTTATCACGGCGAAAAATCACCGGAAATGACGTTCACAAAAAGTGAGAGCATCGCATGGGCAGTTCGCAAAAATGCTCCGATGCTGAAGCAAAAAATGGATGAATTTATTGGGAAGCATATTAGGGTTCGGGAGTCAGACGGGCGTATTCTCCGATCGGCTTATTTAAACAGTTTACAGCGTCGATATTTTGAACGTGACCGGTTTGAAAGTCGATACCGCGATACTGCCTATGACACTTTTTATTCGGGTTATTTGTCCCCTTATGATGAAATGGTGAAATCGATAGCTGATGAAGCGGGTGTAGATTGGAAGCTCGTTATTGCCGTAATGGCTCAAGAGTCCGCATTCGATCCAAAAGCAGAAAGTTGGGCAGGTGCAGTTGGGTTGATGCAGATTATTCCTCGATTTTCTCAGATTACAAATAAAATGGAGTTGTATGAACCCGAAAAAAATATTCGCGAAGGAGTACGATATCTACAAAAACATTTAACTCGTGAAGCGCACCTCGATTCGCTAAATCAACACTCCATGGCTTTGGCCGCATATAATGTTGGCATGGGCAATCTCGCAGACGCAAGGGAGCTCGCCGTCCGGATGGATAAAGATCCTGATGAATGGCCAAATATAGCCGATGCACTCCTCAAGCTGATGCACCCGGAATATTACCAGCATGCTCGTTTTGGTTACAAGAGAGGCACCGAAACCGTTAATTATGTGGAGGATGTTTTAAACCGGTACAGCCGCTATCAAACGATTTATAAAATGGCTGTCAATTTTAATGAGAACCAACCGGAAATGATTGTGATGAGGCAGTAACCGGAATTTAATATCTCATAAAGCTCCTTCATATTACTGTCTGGTGATTTACAAATTGTCATATTTTAATCGTCATCATCATCATCATCATCATCATCGTCATCGTCATCGTCAAAAACTGCTATTACATCTTTATCTGAATCCATAATGATAGTTTGTGGATTGGCACTTCCACTCAAATCCCCTTCCCAGTGGGAGAAAATAGAATCATCATCAGGTATTGCCGTTAGTACTACTTCGGTTCCCGGTTCAAAATCACCCGATTCCGGTGAAATTTCACCGGATCCATCCCCTTCGGTGTCAGTGGAGAGTTCAAAAAAGATGATCTCTTCAAAGTTTGCAGTTACTGA
>SKWF01000045.1 GCA_007129085.1 Balneolaceae bacterium
AATGTGAAGATGGATGTAACATTGATACAACCGGTGGCGATGGAAGAAGGCCTTCGCTTTGCGATCCGTGAAGGCGGACGTACAGTAGGTGCCGGTGTGGTAACCAAAATTAAAGATTAAAAGGTTTTAACACGTGGCAACACAACAGAAAATAAGAATTAAGCTAAAGTCGTACGATCACAATCTGATTGACAAATCGGCTGAGAAAATTATTCAGACTGTTAAATCAACCGGGGCAGTAGTATCGGGACCGATACCATTGCCTACGAATAAGAACATCATAACTGTTAACAGATCAGTTCATGTGAATAAAAAGTCACGTGAGCAGTTTGAATATCGATCGCACAAACGATTGATCGATATCCTCTCTACCGGATCTCAAACAGTAGATGCATTAATGAAGCTTGAGCTTCCATCCGGTGTGGATGTAGAAATTAAAGTGTAAGAAAATTCCATAGGATACCATGAGTGGTTTGATAGGAAAAAAAGTGGGAATGACAAGTATATTCGATGAACTCGGCCGCAGTATTGCAGTCTCAGTAATTGAAGTAGACCCCTGTGCAATTACCCAAATAAAAACAGAAGAAACAGACGGTTATAATGCCGTTCAATTATCAGCATTTGATAAGAAAGCCAGTAAAGTTACTAAAGCTGTTGCAGGGCATTTTGATAAAGCCGGTGTTGAACCGAAAAAAGTGACTGTAGAATTCCGCGATTTCATACCTGAAGGTTTTGAATTAGGTGATGAACTCACTATTGATGATGTATTTAATGTGGGCGATAGAGTGGATGTTGTAGGTACCTCAAAAGGCTCCGGATTTACCGGGGTAATGAAGCGACACAATTTTCGTGGCGTTGGGGGCCAAACACATGGTCAGAAAAACCAAGAACGTAGAGGTGGATCCATTGGACAAGCTTCTGATCCCTCAAGAGTATTTAAAGGGATGAAAATGCCAGGAAGAGCTGGAAATCAACGGGCTAAAGTTCAGAATCTATCCATTGCAAAAATTTATGGTGATTCAAACTTAGTACTCGTAACTGGTGGTATTCCAGGGGCTAATGGTGGATACGTAGAAATTCATAATAAATCACAGAGTGTAAGCTGATGAAACTTACGATCTATAAAACCGATGGGAAGAGTAGCGGTAAAAAGGCTGATTTGAGTGATCAAATATTCTCAATTGAGCCTAATAAAAATGTACTCTACGAAGATGTTCGCCGAATTCAGGCAAGCAAACGTCAGGGTACAGCGAAAACAAAAGAACGTGGTGAAGTACGCGGTGGTGGTAAAAAAGCGTACAAGCAAAAAGGTACCGGAATGGCTCGGCGTGGATCAATACGCTCGCCATTGCTAAGGGGTGGTGGTACTGTTTTTGGACCTGAGCCAAGAACATACAATGTTCGGCTTACTAAGAAAGCAAAAAAATTGGCTCGTAAATCTGCTTTATCACTCAAAGCATCAGCTGAAGAGATTAAAATTGTTGATGACTTTACTTTTGATGAGCCTAAAACAAAGCAAATGGTTTCTATAATTGATGCTTTAGGTTTGACTGATAAGAAAGTATTGATATTGATTGCTGAAAATGACAGAAATGTTATTAAATCAGCCCAAAACCTTAGAAAAATTGAAGTTGTACATGCTTCGCAAGCTACGACCTATCAATTTCTGAATAGTGACACCGTAGTGATGTTGAAAAGCGCTGTTGAATTACTTCAAAATAGCATTGAAACAAAAGTTGATGAGGAAGCAGCATGAGTGTTTTAATACAACCACTGATTACAGAAAAACTTACGAGATTACAAGACGAAAACCAGCAATACGCTTTTAAAGTAGTTAAAACTGCCACAAAGCCTGAGATAAAAAAAGCTGTAGAAGAACGATATCCTGATGTGAGGGTATCTAAGATTAACACAATGATAGTTCCTTCAAAACCAAAAGGAAGATATACAAAAAGTGGTTTTGTTAGCGGCAGAAGTGCTGTGTGGAAAAAGGCAATTGTGTCCTTGAAGGAAGGCGAAATTGATTTCTTTAGCGAAATTTAAACAATAGTATACAATGGCTACTAAACAAATTAAACCAATAACACCCGGCCAGCGTCACAGGATTGCTCCTGTATTTGACGATGTAACGGCAAAAAAACCACTTAAGCCTTTAACAAAGGGTATTGAAAAGAGTGGTGGCCGAAATAATCGTGGGCGAAAAACATCACGACACAGAGGCGGTGGGCATAAACGTAAAGTTCGTGCAATTGATTTTAAAAGGGATAAATTTGATGTTCCGGCTCGTGTTCAAACTATAGAGTACGATCCAAATCGAACTGCACGTATAGCTTTGATTGCCTATGCCGATGGTGAGAAAAAATATATAATCGCTCCGAATAAATTACAGGTTGGAGACACAATTATTAGTGGTGAAAATGTACCACCTGATTTAGGGAATGCATTACCCATGCGAAACATGCCTCCAGGTACTTTTATTCATAATGTTGAGCTTTCACCTGGAAAGGGCGCTCAACTTTGCAGAAGTGCCGGAACCGTTGCACAAATGGTAGCAAAAACAGACAAGTATGTTACTGTAAAGTTGCCATCTGGTGAAGTACGTATGGTTTTGGGGAATTGTATTGCAACAGTAGGTACTACCAGTAATCCTGATCACTTTAATACTACAAAAGGTAAAGCAGGACGAAACAGATGGCTGGGAAGAAGACCACAAACTAGAGGTGTAGCGATGAACCCGATTGATCACCCAATGGGTGGTGGTGAAGGTAAAGCTTCTGGTGGTCATCCAAGATCACCGTGGGGACAATCTGCAAAAGGGTTGAAAACACGGAACCCAAATAAATTGTCTTCTAAATTCATTGTAAGAAGAAGAAAAACAAAAAAAGCTAAATAGGTATGCCTCGTTCTCTAAAAAAAGGGCCTTTTGTTCATTATAAACTTCGACGGAAAGTTGAAGCATTGAATGAAAGCGGTAAGAAAAAAGTAATAAAAACATGGTCTCGCAGCTCAATGGTTACTCCCGATTTTATCGGTTTAACTATTGCTGTCCATAACGGTAAGCAATTTATCCCGGTATATATCACTGAAAATATGGTGGGCCATAAACTTGGTGAATTTGCACCGACTCGTACTTTCCGGGGTCATCCATTGAAAAAAGAGAAATAATTTAAAGGGACTGAAGAATGGAATCACAAAAGTTTGAAGCAAAAGCAGTTCAAAGACATCTTCGGAAATCCCCGAGAAAGGTCAGATTAGTAGCTGATTTAGTTCGAGGAAAACGTGTTGATAAAGCAGTAAAAACACTCGCGTTTACTAAGAAAGGAACAGCTGAAGATGTTTCTAAAGTAGTACGGTCTGCTGCAGCTAATTTACGAGACCGATTTGAAGAAGAAAGACTTGATGATGATTTGCTTTACATCAAAGAGATATATGTTGATGAAGGTGTTACGCTAAAACGTATACAACCTGCACCGATGGGTAGAGCTCATCGAATTAACAAACGTAGTAGCCATATCACAGTAGTTGTGGCTAAGCAACAAGAAGAAACTGTAACAGATTAATAAACGAGAAGAACTTTGGGACAAAAAACCAATCCAACAGGATTTAGACTCGGAATTATAAAAGGTTGGGATTCCAACTGGTACTCGGAGGATAGTGAACCTGCAATTATTTTAGAAGACACAAAATTGCGTGAGTATTTATCTGTTCGTTTAAAGAACGGTGGATTATCTAATGTGGTGATTGAACGAACACCAAAAAGGATCCTCCTTACTTTGAACACATCACGTCCGGGTGTAATTATTGGAAAAGGCGGAGAACAGATTGAACTTTTGCGTGAAGAACTTAAGAAGATCACCAACAAGGAAGTTCAGATAAATGTTAGTGAAATCAAACGCCCTGAGCTTGATGCTAGTTTGGTAGCCCAAAATATCTCGCAGCAGTTACAGGCTCGAGTATCTTTTAGAAGAGCGATGAAAACAGCTCTTTCTTCTGCAATGAGAATGGGAGCGAAAGGAATTAAAATTCGCTGTGCAGGTAGACTTGGCGGTGCCGAAATGGCTCGTACAGAAATGTACAAAGAGGGTCAGGTTCCATTGCATACAATCCGTGCAGATATTGATTATGCTAACACAACTTCCAACACTATTTATGGTTCTATTGGAGTGACAGTTTGGATATTCAAAGGTGAAATTATTGGCGATGTTGATTTAACTCCCGGTTCTAATTCGAATAAAGATAATGAGCCGGAACGCAAACGAGGCGGTAGAAAACGTAAATCATCTGGTCGTTCGAAAAGACGAAGTAGAAATTAACAGATAAGGAAATAAATCATGTTAGAACCAAAAAGAGTAGCAAGACGCCGTGTCCACAGGGACAAACTGAAAGGAAATGCCCAACGAGGACATACACTTGCATTTGGTGGATTCGGGCTGAAAGCATTAGAGCCTAAATTTATTACTGCTCGCCAAATTGAAGCTTGTCGTGTGACAATTGCACGTACATTGCAGCGAGATGGGAAAACATTTATCCGAATTTTTCCGGATAGGCCAATTACCAGTAAACCTGCCGAAACCCGAATGGGTAAAGGTAAGGGTGCATTGAGCCACTACATTGCAGTTGTAAAACCCGGTCGAATTCTTTTTGAAATTGCTGGGGTAAGCGAAGAAAAAGCCCAGGAAGCATTGCGAAGAGCTTCGCACAAACTTCCTATCAAAACGAAATTTGTGAAACGTCGAGATCTCGGCTAAGCGTAAATTTAAAAAGCAAGAACGATGAAAGCACACGAATTACGCGACCTGTCATTGACTGAATTGGAAGCGAGACTGAAAGATGAAAAACAAGCTTTGATGGATTACAATTTCAACAAAGCTATCGCGGGACAAATTGAGAATCCGGCACGTATTCAAAATACGCGTCGTGAAATAGCCCGATTAATTACGATTATTAATGAAAAAGTGAGTGCTGAATAAAACTATGGCACAAGTAGAACGAGCACAAAGAAGAACAAGAACAGGTCGTGTTGTAAGCGATCGAATGGACAAGACAATAACTGTTGCTGTTGAACGGCAAATAAAGCATCCTATTTATGGGAAATTTATTACCAAAACGACCAAATATTTTGCTCACGATGAGACAAATGATGCGAACGATGGTGATACAGTTTTGATCATGTCTACACGACCATTGTCAAAGCGAAAATCTTGGCGATTAGTCGAGATTGTAGAACGAGCAAAATAACGATCAATCTGTAGGTAAAACTAATGATTCAAACAAATTCAACACTGAACGTAGCAGATAACAGTGGAGCTAGAAAACTGAGGTGTATCAAAGTTCTTGGTGACTCCAAACGACGGTATGCTCGAATTGGAGACCTTATATCTTGCTCCGTTAGAACTGCAATCCCTGGCGGTAACGTTAAAAAAGGGGAAGTAGTTATAGCAGTTATTGTACGAACACAAAAAGAAACTCGCCGCAGAGATGGTAGTTATATTCGGTTTGATGAAAATGCGGCTGTAATTATAAACAAGGAAAAGGAACCGGTAGGAACACGAATTTTTGGTCCTATTGCTCGGGAACTACGCGAAAAGAATTATATGCGCATTGTTTCATTGGCACCAGAAGTACTTTAATCAAATAGTCTTATGCCACGTAAATTTAATAAGAAAAAGAAAGTGCACGTTAAACAAGGCGATGAAGTTTTAATTATTGCCGGAAATGACAAGGGTAAAAGAGGCCGAGTGATGGTTGTTTATCCCCTTAAAAACAAAGCACTTGTTGAAGGGATAAATATGAAAACCCATCACGATAAGCCAACCCAAGAAAATCCACAAGGTGGACGATTAACCAGGGAAGCACCTATTGATCTTTCAAATTGTATGGTAATTGATCCTTCAACTGATGAGCCTACTAGAGTAGGGCGTAAAAGAGTAGAAGAAGAAGGTGGCGGCCGATGGGTACGTTATGCGAAAGACAGTGGAGAAATTTTAGACAAGTAATTGTAAAGAACAATGGCAGAAGCAAGACTTTATAAACAATACAAAGAAGAGTTCGTAGATAAACTCATTGAAGAGTTTGAATATGAAAACATCATGGGCGTTCCCAAGTTGAAAAAAATAGTTGTCAATGTTGGGTATGGCGATGCTATAAACGACGCCAAAACACTTGATGTGATTGTTGAAAATATTGGAACTATCACCGGTCAACAGCCTGTGAAAACCAAAGCCAAGAAATCCGTTTCTAACTTTAAACTTAGAGATGGACAAGAAATTGGTTGCAAGGTTACACTCCGTGGTAAGATAATGTTCGAATTTATGGACAGATTAATTAATCTTGCCCTGCCACGTACTCGTGATTTCCAAGGCATTCCAAATAAAAGCTTTGACGGTAGCGGCAACTATACAATGGGTATCAAAGAGCATACAATCTTCCCTGAAATTGATATTGACAAGGCAAGTAAAATCCACGGAATGGATATTAGCTTTGTTACATCAGCGGAAACTGATGAAGAAGCGTATCGATTGTTGGAGCTCTTCGGAATGCCTTTTAAGAAATGATTTTTATAACGTAAAAGAACAGCAAACCAATGGCTAAGAAATCCTGGATAGCACGTAACGAGAAAAGGAAACGAACAGTAGAAAAGTATGCAGAGAAGCGCCGTGAGCTGAAAGAAGCCGGTGACTATGAAGCACTGCAAAAGCTGCCAAGAGATGCAAGCCCAACGAGGGTTCGCAACCGCTGTAGCTTAACGGGTAGATCCCGTGGATATATCAGTAGATATGGTGTTTCCAGAATTAAATTTCGTGAATTGGCCTTAAACGGTAAGATTCCAGGCATTAGAAAAGCAAGTTGGTAACAGAGGAAATACACTATGCAAATTGATCCAGTATCAGATTACTTAAGCCGGCTCAGAAATGCACAACGTGCAGGACACCGCCGAGTAGATATACCCGCTTCTAAGTTGAAACGGGCAATGACAAAAATCCTTGTTGATAAGGGTTACATCAGCAGATATATAGATATTACAGATAACAAACAGGGTATTCTGCGTTTGTTTCTGAAATATGATGCGTATGGACAACCGGTAATTAAAAAGCTAGATCGTGTATCTCGTCCGGGACTTCGTAAGTATAGTTCAGCTGAAAACATCCCGAGCTCATACAATGGACTTGGAGTTGTAATTGTTTCTACTTCCAACGGTGTGATGACGGATAAAGAAGCGAAAAAATTGAATGTCGGTGGAGAATTACTCTGCACTGTCTACTAAAATAAGAATCTCACAGTTATGTCAAGAATAGGTAAATATCCTGTAGAAATTGCTGAAGGCGTTGAATTTTCTATCGGCGCTGATAATGTTGTTACGATGAAAGGGCAAAAAGGTACAGGTACATTAAGGATACATCCGTCTATTAAGGTTGAAAAAACGGACTCTGAAATTGTAGTAAAACGCCAAGATGATAGTAAAGAACAAAAGTCTCTACACGGACTCTATCGTTCTTTAATAAACAATATGATGCTTGGAGTTACTGAAGGATACACCAAAAAGCTTGAAATAATTGGTGTAGGTTACAGAGCTGCATATTCAGGTGGAGTACTGGAATTGAATCTAGGTTACTCTCACCCAATTTATTTTGTACCACCGGATGGAGTTGAAGTTGAAGTAGATACCAAAACCAAGAAAAACCCAATTTTGGTAATTACCGGTGTTAACAAAGAACTGGTTGGCCAGGTTGCTGCAAAAATTCGATCACTTAGAAAACCCGAACCTTACAAAGGAAAAGGTATTCGATATGTTGACGAATATGTACGTAGAAAAGCCGGTAAATCAGCAGCTAAATAATTTTAAGGTGATAATCAGATGAAAAAGAATAGAGTAAAAAAACAACGCCGCGATAAAATTCGCAGAAGAGTGCGTGCTACCGTTAAAGGTACAGCTGAAAGGCCAAGATTAAGCATATTTAAAAGCAGCAAGCACGTATATTTGCAGCTGATAAATGATCGTGAAAATGCAACGATCTTGTCTGTTTCTACAAAAAGCGCAGATTTACAAAGTGAATTGAAGGACAAGACATCTGTAGAATCAGCTAAAATAATTGGTGGAGAAATTGCGAAAGCAGCAATAGACCAAGGATTCAAGAAAGTTGTATTTGATCGGAGTGGTTACAAATATCACGGTATTGTAAAAGCTGCTGCCGATGGTGCCAGAGAAGGTGGATTAGACTTATAAATTATATTATATCATGCCAAAAATTAGAAGAAAACATAACATCCCGGCCGCTAATTTAAACCTTGAAGAAAAACTCGTGCACATCAACCGTGTATCGAAGGTAGTAAAGGGTGGACGCCGATTTAGTTTTAATGCCATTGTTGTTGTAGGAAATGGTGAAGGAGTTGTTGGGCACGGATTGGGTAAAGCCAATGAAGTTTCCGACGCTATCCAAAAAGGGTTCGATAATGCCAAAAAGAACTTGATCAAAGTATCAATGACTAAAACCGGCACAATCCATCACCCGATTGTTGGTAAAAATGGTGCCGGAAAAGTTTTGATGCGTCCTGCTTCTGATGGTACCGGAGTAATTGCTGGTGGTGCAGTTAAGGCACTATTGGATGTTGCCGGAGTAAAAAATATTCTGTCTAAATCATTGGGTTCCTCAAATCCACATAATATGGTTAAAGCAGCATATGAAGCATTACGACAGGCTACTGATCCTGTAGAAGTTGCTCAGCGCAGAGGCGTTAGTGTCAGTAAAGTTTTTGAAGGATAATTAACGATTTTAAATTTACTTGTTATGAAACTACACAATTTAGAAGCTCCTGCTTCACACAAAAAACGTAAGCGTGTTGGACGTGGGCAAGGCTCCGGAATGGGAGAACAGTCTGGTAGAGGCCATAATGGACAAAAATCCAGAAGTGGTAGTAAACTAAAATCGTGGTTTGAAGGTGGACAAATGCCACTTCAACGACGGATTCCTAAATTTGGATTTACAAACAGATTTAGAAAAGAATATCAGGCCTTAAATGTTCAGAAAGTTTCTGACTTTGTTGAAGCTGGACGATTAGAGGATAATATTAGCCGCGAAGATCTTGTAAATGCCGGTTTGGTTGATACAAATGAACGTGTTAAGCTATTGGGAACAGGCGAGATTGATAAAAAGGTAACTATAGAAGTAGATGCCTGCAGTAACTCTGCTAAAGAAAAAGTAGAAGCAGCCGGCGGTACCGTAACTATCAAAAAATAATTTCAATCTCGATTTCCAGTAATAATATCTGATGAGTTTAATAGAAAATTTTCGGAATATATTTAAGATCGAAGACCTGAGAAACCGCATACTGTATGTGGTTGGAGTTCTAATGGTCTACAGAATTGGTACCTATGTAACGATGCCTGGTGTAGATGCCAGCATGCTTACTGCAGAACAAGGAGACGCATCAAGTTTGATGGGGCTGTTTGACCTGTTTGTGGGAGGTGCATTTTCAAGAGCTGGTGTCTTTGCATTGGGTATTATGCCTTACATTACTGCTGCAATTATCATTCAGTTGATGGGAGCGGCAGTTCCTTATTTCCAAAAACTTCAACGTGAAGGGGAAGAAGGGCGAAGGAAAATTAACAGACTTACCAGATATGGTACTGTTGGAATTACGGCCGTACAGGCTATAGGATTTGCTATTAACTTAATGGCAACATCACCAAATGCGATTGTTGTAAGTAATGTTGCGTTTGTGTTTACAGCTATTATCGTGCTTACAGCCGGTACTACTTTTGTTATGTGGCTGGGTGAACGAATTACCGATCGTGGAATTGGAAATGGTATATCCATTCTGATTATGATTGGTATTATCGCAGCACTGCCAACGGCATTTATGAATGAGATTCAAACAACTAATAATGCAATTATAATTATTGTTGAATTAGCAGGTTTGATACTGGTGATCGCCTCTTGTGTGTTGTTAACTCAGGGTACACGAAAAATTCCTGTACAATATGCTAAGCGAGTTGTTGGCCGAAAGGTATATGGAGGTACAACTCAATATTTACCTCTTCGTGTTAACGCTGCAGGTGTGATGCCGATTATTTTTGCGCAGTCAATTATGTTTATTCCAAGTACAATCGGAACATTTTTTCCTGAGAATGAAACTGTTCAGTTTCTTACCATGTGGTCGGCAGACTTCACGGGTGTTACGTACTCGATTGTGTTTTTCATTATCTGTGTATTCTTCACCTTCTTTTATACTGCCATTGCAGTAAATCCAAAGGAGATGGCGGATACTATGAAAAGGCAAGGTGGATTTATTCCGGGAGTAAGACCGGGTAGACAAACGGTTGAGTTTATTGATAATATTCTAACAAAAATTACTCTTCCGGGATCACTATTCTTGTCATTTGTGGCGATACTTCCTGCTATTATAGCAAGAATGGGTGTAACACCTGGCTTTGCATTATTCTATGGTGGAACCAGTTTACTTATTATAGTGGGTGTTGCCTTGGATACATTGCAACAAATTGAAAGTCACTTAATGATGCGTCACTATGATGGATTTATGAAATCAGGCAAAATTAAAGGTAGACGTAGAGCCTAATGATTTACCTGAAGAGCGAATCAGAAATTGATAAAATGCGCGAAGCTGCGCTGCTGGTCTCTCGTACTCTTGCCGAAGTAGGCAAAGTTTTAGAACCTGGTATCACAACTGGTGAGCTCGACAGAATTGCAGAAGAGTATATTAAGAAACATAATGCACGGCCTGCTTTTAAAGGTTACGGAGATCCTTCTAATCCATTTCCCGGTTCATTGTGTATATCAGTGAATGAGGAAGTTGTACATGGAATTCCGGGAAAAAGAGAATTGAAAGAAGGAGATATTGTTTCTATTGATTGCGGTGTTGAGTTAGATGGTTACTTTGGTGATCATGCTTATACTTTTGTAGCCGGAGAAACAGATGAAGAGACGAAAAGGTTATTGAGAGTCACCTTAGAATCTCTTTATAAGGGTATTGAGCAGGCAGTGCATGGAAATAAAATCGGCGATATCGGTTCAGCTGTACAGTCTCATTGTGAAAACGAGAATTTTGGAGTTGTAAGAGATTTGGTTGGTCACGGTATCGGTAAAAATATGCATGAAGATCCATCTGTGCCCAATTATGGTAAGGCGGGTAAAGGAGTTCGATTGCGAACAGGAATGGGTTTGGCTATTGAGCCTATGGTTACCGCCGGAGATTGGAAAGTGAAAACATTGGATGATGGCTGGACGATTGTAACTGCTGATGGATCAAATGCAGCACACTTTGAACACGATATTATAGTTCGAGAAGGAAAAGCTGAAATTCTCAGTACTTTTGATTATATTTCTGAGCTAACAAAAAATGAAAATTTAGTTACCCATTATGGCTAAACAAGAGCCAATTAAGCAGGATGGTAAAATTTTAGAAGCACTACCGAATGCTCAATTCAAAGTTGAGCTTGATAACGGTCATGAAATTTTGGCTCATGTGTCCGGTAAAATGAGAATGTATTACATAAAAATTTTACCAGGAGATAGAGTTCAAGTAGAAATGTCTCCATACGACCTTACAAAAGGTCGCATTACATATCGTTATAAGTAATCAAAAAACAGTAGTAAGATGAAAACGAAATCATCAGTAAAGAAAAGAAGTTCAGACGACAAAATTGTACGCCGAAAAGGACGGGTGTACGTAATTAACAAAAGAAACCCACGTCATAAGCAACGACAAGGTTAAAACAGCGGAATTTTTCTATGGCTAGAATTGCAGGAATAGATTTACCAAAACAAAAAAGAGGCATTATCGGCCTTACCTATATTTTTGGTATAGGTGATACAACTGCTCGTAAGATTTTAGATGAAGCAGGTGTCGATCATAATACTAAGGTTGTGGATTGGAATGAAGATGAAGTTTCAAAGCTTCGAGAAATCATTGAGTCTGACCTTAAGGTCGAAGGTGCACTTAGAACTGAAGTAAACGCAAATATCCGGCGGTTGATTGAAACCGGCAGCTATAGAGGAATTCGCCATAGGCGAGGATTGCCGGTAAGAGGTCAGCGCACACAAACTAATGCTCGTACCCGTAAAGGAAAACGACGTACAGTAGCGGGTAAGAAGACAGTTACCAAAAAATAATTATTAAATAAGTTATGGCTAAGAGACCAAAAAGAGGAGCTGATAAAGCTGCCAGAAAAAAGAAAAGAAAACAGATAAGTGATCCAAACGGCATGGCTTTTATCAAAGCCACGTTTAATAATGTTTTGGTAAGTGTAACTGATTCTAATGGAAATGTACTTTCCTGGTCATCTTCCGGTAAGGAAGGTTTTAAAGGATCAAGAAAGAATACGCCATATGCCGCTCAGGTGAGCGCCGAAACTGCGGCTACGGCAGCGTATGATATGGGTTTAAGAAAAGTAGAGGTTTTTGTGAAGGGACCTGGTTCAGGTCGTGAATCTGCTATTCGAGCACTTGCAACAAGCGGTTTGGAGGTAACATCTATTAAGGATCGAACTCCTATTCCTCATAATGGATGCCGTCCACCAAAAAGAAGAAGAGTTTAAACAATAAGATTATAGCATAATGGCAAGATATAGAGGTCCAAAACAAAAAATTGCAAGGCGTTTTCGAGAACCAATATTTGGTCCAAGTAACGCACTTGAAAGAAAACCATACGGTCCAGGTCAGCACGGGAGAAGTAGATATTCTCGTAAATCAGAATATGCTATTCAGCTTGATGAAAAGCAGAAGGCTAAGTACACGTACGGGCTTTTGGAGCGACAATTTAGAAATACATACGAAAAAGCAAACGCTCAAGAAGGAGTAACCGGTGAAGTCCTGTTACAACTATTGGAGCAGAGGCTTGATAATGTAATTTTTAGAATGGGTTTTGCTAAGACAAGACGTCAAGCTCGTCAATTGGTTTCTCACAGGCACGTAGTGGTGAATAACCAGATTCTTAATATTCCATCATACCAGGTAAAAGCTGGTGATGTAATTACAATCCGGCCAAAATCCAGAAATTTGGAAATTGTCGATGAAGCACTGAGTAATAGCTCTCCCGGAAAGTATAAATGGGTAGAAGTGGACAAAAAATCCAAAACAGGAAAGTTTTTGAACGTTCCTGTATGGGAAGACATACCTGAAAATATCAACGTACAGTTGATTATTGAGCTCTATTCTAAATAATTTTAAACAGTATTAAACACATTAAGCTATGAACAGCTATAGTTTACAAATGCCGGAACCGCTTCAGGTTTCTGAGGACTCTCAAAGCTTCGGAACATTTATACTACAACCACTTGAGAGAGGGTTTGGTGTAACAGTAGGAAACTCATTTAGAAGAGTGCTACTTTCTTCGTTGCCTGGTCTGGCAATAACAGCCGTTAAGATCAATGGAGTCGATCATGAATACTCGAGCATTGAGGGTGTTAAAGAAGATGTATATGAAATTATACTGAACTTGAAGCAGGTTCGATTTAAGCAAGTAGAGCAAAGCGGAGGAGTAATTAATATCTCCAAGTCAAGTTCCGGTAAATTAACAGGTAAGGATATTGATGATGCAACTGCAGATTTCGATGTCCTTAATCCGGAACTATTGATTGCGACACTTTCTGATGATATTCAGATAGATATGGAGCTGCGAATTGGTAGAGGTAGGGGATATGTACCTGCTGAAGAGATGGAATCAGAATTTGAAGACGATGTGAGTCTACTTCCTATCGATGCGATCTTTACACCAATTAAAGCTGTTCAGTTTGATGTGGAAAATGTTCGTGTTGGTCAACGTACTGACTATGAAAAATTAGTTTTAAACGTGACTACGGATGGATCTTTAAATGCCAAAGAGGCATTGACGATTGCCGGTAAAATTCTTAAAGAACATATTGAGAAGTTTATTACGGAAGAGATTGAAGAGCCATTCACGCAGGAAGAAGAAGAGGTTGATGCAGAGAAGCAACGAATTGCAGGTCTTCTTAAAACAAGCATTGAGGATTTAAACTTAAGTGTTCGAGCTTACAACTGTTTGAAGTCAGCTAATATCAATACTATAGGCGAACTTGTTTCCAGAGATGAGCAAGATTTGCTGAAGTTTAGAAACTTTGGAAAGAAGTCACTTTCTGAATTAGTTGAAGTAATTGAAGAGAAAAATCTGGAGTTTGGAATGGATGTTTCCAAATTCCTCGATAAATAAGAGGATTTATAAATGCGCCATTTAGTAAAAGGAAGAAAATTAAGCAGAACGTCTTCGCATAGAAAAGCAACTATGCAAGCTCTCTCGTGTGCCTTGATTAAACATAAAATGATCAAGACTACTGTTACAAAAGCGAAAGAGTTAAGAAGATATGTAGAGCCTATTATCACAAAGTCGAAAAATGATACTGTGCATAATCGGCGGCAAGCTTTCTCATCATTACAAGACAAAGAAGCAGTTTCCATACTTTTTGATGAGATTGCTCCTGAAGTAGCCGATCGCCCCGGTGGGTATACTCGTGTGTTAAAACTCGGTTTTCGCTTGGGTGATAGTACAGATATGGCCCTCATTGAGCTGGTTGATTTCAGCGATTATGAGCCTGAGGAAAGAGCTACAAAGAAAAAGAGAACTAGAAGGGCAGGTAAGTCCAATAAACCTACTACTTCTGAACCACAATCAGAGCAGAAAGAAGATAAAAAGGTTGAGGCTGATACTGATAAAGAGGAGACTCAAAAAACAGTTGAAGATAATACGGATGACAAAACATCAGCTCAGGTTTCAACAGATATGACTGCTAAGGAGGCCATTGCTCATATTAAGGACACTCCCATAGAAGAGTTAGAGGGTTTTGTTACCGAAGATGAGGAACGTGTTACTGTAAATGATGCTTGGGAAAGTAAGAAGGCTGAATAAGCAATAGTTTTCGATTGCCGGCAAAAATAATTTCACTTTTCTTGAATTATTGTTGGCATTTAGGTTAGAAACCTTGTAGTTTATGAGTCTGTCACGGAGGCGATATTGTTGATGTGACGGGTAAAGATTTTAGAGTTCTTTGGACATATTGAAAGAGATAAGCAGATCGTTGAGTGAGCTGTGGATGATTTTTCATAGAATATATGGTTTATATATAATGGAGAGTTTGATCCTGGCTCAGGACGAACGCTGGCGGCGGGCTTAACACATGCAAGTCGAAGGAGAAGGGTGGTGCTTGCACTACCTGGAGACTGGCGCACGGGTGAGTAACGCGTAG
>SKWF01000122.1 GCA_007129085.1 Balneolaceae bacterium
GCCATGCGGACGGATGCACCATGAGCGCGAAGAAAGATGGGATGTCGAACATTGGCGGATTTCTGGCTCTGAACGACGAAAAGATCGCCAAAAAGTGCAGAAGTTTGACCATTCTTACCGAAGGGTTTCCAACCTATGGCGGTATGGCCGGGTACGATATGGAGGCGGTGGCGGCCGGACTTTACGAGGCGCTGGATGAGGGGTATCTGAGGTATAGAATACGGTCAACGGCTTATTTGGGAGATAAATTAACAGAGGCCGGAATTACGATTGTGCAGCCAACGGGCGGCCACGCTGTTTATATTGATGCAAAAGAGATGCTCCCGGATATTCCTCAGCTGCAATACCCGGCGTGGAGTCTGACCAATGCGCTCTATTTAACGGGTGGAATTCGTGCGGTAGAAATTGGCAGTGTAATGTTCGGCCTGCAGCCTGATGGAACGGAAAAACCGGCAGCGATGGAACTTGTTCGGCTGGCAATACCAAGACGAGTATATACCCAAAGCCATATCGACTACTTGGCGGAGGTTATAATTCACGTGTACAAACAGCGCGAAAAATTACGGGGGTATAAAATCACTTCTGAGCCGGATGTACTGCGGCACTTTTCAGCGGAACTTGAGCCGATCGAATAATTTCTGACAGGCATCTGAATGATTTTAAAAAATGAATCAGGTTGTGGTTCTAAAGTCCGGCCTGATTATCAATCGTTTTGGGTTCCGGATCAGTGAAGAGCATTTTGATGGCCGGATGCCAAACGGGTTTTGAATCAGTTATTTGCAGATAAACTCTCGCAGCCTCATTTTTAAAATCCGGTCGATCATACAGCTGCAGGCTGTCAAGTAGTAGATTTAGATATAAAATGTCTGTTTCGGTTTGATCCTGTTCATCCCGGTAGTTGCCGGGATCTGTACCATCAACCATATCAATAAGGTATTCAACAGCACTCCGAAGATTATTTCCCATTAGGCGGGAGCTGTATTTAATATCCACACCCAATTTTTCGCCATGTATTGCCAATTTCAGTGCTCCGCTGAGATTGTAGATACTGTAATGAACCGGACGTGGCCTGCGGGTTTCATATTTTTGGCGTCCTGACCACGTGATCTGTTTTGCAATTCTCTGTTTGGTGACCTCCTCCAGGTAGTTTGCCGCAAAATCTGTTTGTCCGGTAAATTGTGCGAAAGTAATAATTTGCAAATCGTACCAAGTACCGTGATTATTTTTAGATCGGCTCTCTTCTTGTCCAAACTCACTGTTTCTGAGCCAGTTTAAATAGTGTGTGAACCAGTTCTTCAACTCTTGGTCGGTTTCTTTTGACCAGTGCTTTGAACTCTTCAAAACCTGAAAAGAATCAACCACACGAATCAGCCACCATGTATCTATCACACCGTAAGATCGTCCGCTGTTTCTTCCTTTCACACGTTGTGCGTATTTAAGATGAGGATTCATAGATGTTTTCGGGTTGATAAACCACGCGTGTAACTGTTCTACAGCTATTTGAGCAAACTTTTCATTACCTGAAATCAGGAACGCATTTGAAAGCAGTTCAATTCGCTGAGCCATATTAATCAGGTTGGGCAGGTCCGATTTTTCAGATCTGGTTTCAGGATTTACTTCTCCATCGATACGTATATACGGCAACCCATTTTCTGTATTTGGATTGGGCCACCAGTAGCAGGCGAGGCTGACATAACTGTTCATCTCACCATCAGCAGCTGTCGATCTGTTTGATGTGATGACAACAGGCGGGTCATTCAAGATGGTTTCAGTCATCTCTACATATCGATCAATGTCGGTTCGAATCTGTTGCCCGGTTAAATCGTCACTGTACTGATTAGGTGTTTGTAAAGGGGAGGTCTTCTCATTTACCGGAAGGAAAAGTAAAATGAGAAAACAGGCTGTAAATTTCATTAAACAAAGAGTGGTTCAGGTTTATACAAATTTAGATCAATCCGTTTTCATAAAAGAACAATAAAGAGTATCTTATCCTCTATTACAATATATCTAAATATACAATTTTACATATGTATCAAAATCAGCATCAGTTTCATATTCCCGTAATGGGAACCGGCCACTCCATCGATAGTCCCATTCGCGTAGCTCATCTTGGAATAAATTCTGTTATTTCTGTTGTGGATGACCTTTTATGCGAAAAAATCAGAAAGCATTACTGCAGCGAATTTAATCTGCCTTACAAGAATATACCACGATCAGCTGCGGATGGCCGTGCCGATCGCGTAAAAGCTTACCTGGATACCGTTCAGGAAATTGTAAGTCGAAAATTTGAGGAGTTAAAGGCTTTGCCGGTTTTTGAAGGAAGTGAGAAAGATCGCTATTTCGAACTGCTGCCGGATTCAAATCCTCTGAAAAAATCATACAGATCTATTGCTTCTCTTCCGGATAAAGAGGAGCGAGAGCGCCAAATCCGTGAGCTGACTGAGAAGATGACGCCGGGTTCAATAGATGTGAACATCATGGCGAAAGTGGATGCCCTGAGAATGGGGAAAGATGATACGCCGATGAGCGCGGAGTTTAGCGATGCAAGTGCGGCGCTTCGGGGTTTTGCACAGAGTACGGTATCATCCGGACTGGTACTTTCTGCGGGATTTAACCCGAGATTATACAGCTATCTGTCGGAATTTAAGGATTTCTACAGGGATCAAACCGGTCGGGTAAAGAAAGCGATAGTACTGAAAGTGAGTGATTTCCGGTCAGCGTTGATCCAGGGAAAGTTTCTCGCCAAAAAAGGATTGGAAGTTGCCGAGTTTAGAATTGAGTCCGGGCTGAATTGCGGCGGTCACGCTTTTGCATCCGACGGTCATCTGTTGCCGGTATTGCTGCAAGATTTTCGGGATAAACGGGATCAGCTGGTGGAGACATTTCAGCCGATGATTAAGAGCTTTTATGAGTCGGAAGGTCGGGAGTATCCGGAACTTTCAGATGAAGAGATCACGCCAAAAATTACGGTACAGGGTGGCATTGGAACAAACGGTGAGATGCAACGCCTGCTTAATGAATTTTCGATGGACGGTACCGGTTGGGGGAGTCCGTTTCTGCTGGTTCCGGAAGCCACTTGTGTGGATGATTTTACGACGGAAGTGTTGGCGAATGCCGGAGAGAAAGATCTCTATTTGAGCAATGTATCTCCGTTGGGCGTACCATTTAATAACATTCGTGGATCGGGCTCCGAAATTCACACCAAAGAGCTGATAGAGAAAGGAAAGCCCGGATCAAAATGTCCGAAGGGATTTTTAGTGTCAAACACGGAGTTTACGGAAAATCCGATCTGTACGGCATCTGCCGAATATCAACTGTTGAAAATCAATCAGATTGAGGAGAGTGATCTGCCGTCGGATAAAAAAGAGGATCAAAAAAATCGGGTGATGGAAAAAACGTGCCTATGCACTAATCTGGGGACAGGCTCGTTGATAAAATTGGGAATTATGAAACCATCATACGGACGGCAGGCGATATGTCCCGGGCCGAATGTGGCATGGTTTGATAGACGATACACGCTTGATGAAATGGTGGAGCATATCTACGGAAGGCGGGAATCGCTGGTGAAGAATGAGCGGCCGCACATGTTTGCCAAGGAGCTGGTGATGTATGTGGATTACCTGGAAGAGCTGCTAAAACAGACTGATCCCGAAGAACCCGGATTCCGTAAACTGAAAAAAATGCGGAAGAACCTGGAAAGCGGAATTGAAGTCTGCCTGAAAATTTCTGAATCGGAACCTTACAGCGGAGAAAATGTTTTATCTTTAGAAAAGACAGCTTTGACGCAGAAAGAACGATTAAAAAGGTTGTTTTCGGAGGCGGAGTTGGTAGAGGCTTAAACGATCAATGCCGCTGAAGGTAACCAAAAAGGCCTTCCTATTAGTGATAATACGGAGGGCTTTTTTGTTTGGATTGATTTGTGATCCGGACGATCATAATTTACAGGCATGAAGCAACCGATAGTGGGATTTCATAAAGATGAGAAAGAAGATTGGGTGGCAGATTTAGCATGTGGCCATACACAGCATGTTCGGCACGATCCGCCGTGGCAGTTAAGGCCGTGGGTTGTTACGAAGAAAGGGAGGGAGCAGTATCTTGGTCATGAATTGGAGTGTAAAATTTGTGACAGAGAAGTGGGAAGCTGAAAGGAGGTTTTGAAAAAGACAGGTGTGCTGCGACTTCATTCGTTGCATTGCTTCTCATTATCTACAGTATGATGTAAAACGTCACATTGAGCGAAACGAAACGAAGTGGAGTGAAGTCGAAATGTCCCACATTAAGGTTTCCCGAAGCCTCCCGGAAAAAATAAACTTTGGTTAAACTTTCAGCTACTCTTGAACTAACATAGTGCAGGTTATTCTACATCAGGCGTTTACAGTGTCTTCGA
>SKWF01000334.1 GCA_007129085.1 Balneolaceae bacterium
AGAAAAAGTCTGAAGAAGAAGCTCAAAAGAAGCGTGATGATGAGCGCTTGAAAAAGGAGAAGGAGCTTCAAGACGTTGTAATTCCGCCAATTATTGAAGAGGCTGCGGAGCACAATAAGTACAAGAGGAAACCGGCGAAAGGTTTCTGGGGAATTATTAAGAGCTTTATTCCAAAACTTAAGCCATAATATTCATCGGTATGGGGCAGAAGATCTTTTCGATGTTGGTATGGGCAGGTATTACCGTATTGGTACTGGTTTGGCTGCCACTACTGGCGATAACCCGGTTGTTTGACCGCGACCCCGCCAGGTACCGAACCGGGAAGCTGTTTCGGAAGCTGGGGTTTTTCATATCGCGCATCAACCCAAACTGGAAAATCCATATTGATGGAGCCGAGGGAATCGATGACAGAAACCCATATGTGGTAATTAGCAACCATCTGTCTAATGCCGACATCCCTCTTATTTCAAATCTGCCGTGGGAGATGAAGTGGATTGCCAAAAAAGAGCTGTTCGAAATACCGGTACTCGGCTGGATGATGAACCTGGCCGGTGACATATCCGTGGATCGAGATTCATCAAATAAGCGTGTAGGAGTCTTTTCACGCTGCAAATATTATCTCGAGAATAACTGCTCGGTGATGTTCTTTCCGGAGGGTACCCGCTCGCGATCGGGACTGTTAAATAAATTTTCGTACGGTGCGTTTGATCTCGCTATTCGCGAAAACCTGCCCATTCTGCCTATTGTTATTGATGGAACCCAAGACTGCCTACCAAAGAAAACGTGGGTCTTTAAACCCGATGTGCACGTTAATATGAAAGTTCTGCCGCCGGTTGATACTACCGGTATGACCAAAGAGGATGGAAAGGAGTTAATGCAGTCGATCCGCCAAAAAATGGCGGAACAGCTGGCCGAATGGCGTGATCTGGAACCCCATCAAGTAGACGCCATGCAGAAGAAAGGTCAGGCTTTGGGTTGATGATGACGAGGCTCTTTCTCTTTTTTGGACACCTTTTTACGGTGAGTAAGTTTCCATGCCCCTACAATACCGATCAATGAAAACACCAGCGCGGCGATGGGATAGAAGAGAGATTCCGTGCCCATTACGTAATGGATCTGACCATAACGCAGTGCCACTATTAGGGCTCCAAACAGCAATACTACCGTTAGTTGATGATCTTCAGCGTGTTTCAGGGCGTAAAACGATCCGGCAAAAGTAGTGATAAGCGCAGATGATGCAACGATGAGTTTCCAAAACATACCGGGGTAGGCTTCATACTCAATCACACGAATGTCCGTCTCAATCCCTACGGAAATTATTATCCGGATGAGGGTGTCGAAAGCAAAGACGATAGCGATGCCGATTAAACTGCCTAGTACTATATTTTTCATGGTAAAAGTAATTTTCAATTCCCCGGTTTGATGAACTCCCCAATGTACGGATTTATCTGTAAAACTGAGTTCGGTTGTGTAATTATGGTCATAAAAGTCCCCCTTATAAAAGGGGGATTCAGGGGGATGTTCATTAAATTGTGGGAAATCCCTATAAACACTCTTTTGTCGAGTCTGTCCAAAAAGGGCGTCATCCCGCACTCGATGCGTTGATAGGGTACAAGGCCACATCAAGCAGAAGGAGATCGCGGATCTACACTCCGTTTCGTCCGCGATGACTTCGGTAGAGTATTGAGTTATCCAATGAGTCATCCCGGCCTTGAGCCGGGATCTCCCAAATTAGTAACAGAGACACTACTCGATTCTATTTTATACTTTGAGTAATGAACGCGATGTTCTGACTCCTGAATTCTGCCTCCCTCAATAAATTAAAAATGAAAGTGGTTGCAATGAGGTGAACTTTGTTATATTTGGCGTCCCGAACTACTATTAACTGTTTGAATTAATTGAGATTTATGCCACAAAATGACCGTTTAGATCCAACCGGCGATATTAAACTAACTGACAAGCAACTTACCGAATCCCCTGAGATGCAGGAGGTGGCGGAAGAGGTAATTGAGATGCACAAAATAGAATTGGGTCCTGCCGAAATTGGTTATCTGCTGGTGTACCCGAATATCTCGAAGCAGAAAGCTGCGAAATGTATCAAAGCGAATCGAGAGGTAAAGCACTACTCCGGAAACGACTATTTGATTGAAATTTCCGGTGATCTATGGGATATGCTTGATGGTGATACCAAAAAGATGCTGCTCTATCATCAGCTTCTCCATATTGATCCGGTATTTAAAGCGAAAAACCAGGAGTGGAAAATGAAGCTCCGCAAGCCGGACTTTTCCGACTTCTACGAGATCAACGACAAATTTGGCAATGAGTGGTACAAAACCATTCAGGCTACGGTATCCTCCCTTTACGATCTTGATCCACGCCAGGAAGGGAAGGTGAGTGTTTAAATCAACGATTCGTAACCAAATCTCCGAATCAACTAAACTCTCGTCCCGTGTGCTCTGCACCGGGACAGGAAGGGACTTTTTTACCGCAGGGACACGGTGACGCTGAGGTTTTTTGAAGATTTGGACTCACGGTTTTGTTTGAGGCTACAACCACTTCCCCTCTCCGAAATGGTCGGAATTTCGCGAAATACGGCTCAACTTGAGAGGGGACAGATGTTGAAGCGTTTAGCAAAACATCAGGGGTGTGTTATTAGTGGCTGGAAATGTGAATTGAATTAAGTGAGGTGTTTCCTTCATTTATCAACGTCTCTACGTAACGAGTTCAGCACAAGAGGGGGAGTGAGGGGCCAGCCTATGCCGAGGCTTCGACAGGCAGGGATGTTCATACGGAAGTTGCAATAATTATGGTATTAATTTAACCGCAGGGACTCAGTGACGCTGAGGGCTTTTTGTTTAAGTTTCCCAAAACCGACATATGACACACCGCACTTGATGCGGTGTCTCCTTCTTAAATCAATGGCTCTACGTAACGAGTTGCTCATTAATTGGAGATTTTTCGACTTCACTACGGTCCGACGTGTCGGACCTGCGTTCTCCCGAGCCGGAATGATTGGCAAGACAGTCTCAGTCGCCTCACTCTCCTTATCGCTTGCGATGATCAGAGGCCTATTTAAAAACCGAAATAAACAAATCATCGACTATTCGGAGGAACATCGTGTATTTTTTATTGAATCATTCCCATCCTTCGAGAAGCCGGAAATCCATAGTCCATAGACTATCTACCATAAACTGTATTTAGTATAACCATAAAAAAACCTCCAACATGTCGTGCACCTTGGAGGTTTTTATAAAAATTGGTCAGTAAAATAAAAGTACCCGGGGTGGGACTCGAACCCACAAGTTGTTGCCAACACCGGATTTTGAATCCGGCGCGTCTACCAATTCCGCCACCCGGGCGGTTAGAGATGCCAAATATACGAAGGCTGTCTGCCAATGAAAATAGAACTAGCTAAAATTATTCACCCACGTTGGTAATGGTTTAAAAAACTTCCAATACAACAATTCTCATTATCATTAAAAAAAGATGTAACAAAGCTCGAGTTGGATTCTCTATTAGTGTGTATGATACTGTAAAAGCTTTTGGGTCATACAGTTCAATCAAAAAAATAATCAAGTTAATCGGCTCTGTTCTATACCCGGACTACAAATTAAATCTCTATGCTGAAACGCTACGTTCTATTTTCCACAGTTATTTTTCTATTGTTTTCATGTTCAAAGTTTCTCGATACTGATCCGGAACCTGTAACAGTTAGCGGTATTGTAACGAACAGTAGCGGTGAACCGATAGAGGGGGCTATGGTTTCAATTCTTTCACCATCACCTGAAGAGACAACCACCACAGATGGTGATGGGGTTTACGAATTTTCGCGAATTATTGAGGAGGCTGTTTCATACAGTATGGAAATAAGCAAAGATGGTTATGACTCTCGGACAGAGGAGTTTGTAGCAGACCCATCGAACGGACCTGACTTTCCAAATGTACAGCTTTCTGAAACCGGCAGTGATAATAATAATGATGACGATAGCGGTAATGATGATGGAGATGAAGTAGAGGGGACCACAGGTGGGGCAGCTTCAATTATATTAGATAATTTATCTGATTCTTCCATTAATATTGCAGAAACCGGCGGCAATGTTAACAGTACATTTACATTTGTTGTTCAGGATTCAGCCGGGCGTGCGCTGGACGGTAACGGTGCCGTAGACGTGGAATTCATGATCACATCAGGCCCCGGAGGAAATGAGGCAATTACACCGGAGGTTGTACGTACCGGAGATGGTGGCACAGCTACAGCAAGTCTTTTTTCAGGGAATATTGCCGGTAACGTTAAAATAGAAGCAAAGGTAGAGAGAACTGATATTGATCTGACAATCAGATCGAAGCCAATTC
>SKWF01000180.1 GCA_007129085.1 Balneolaceae bacterium
CCTCATCATCCGGCATCAACTTTTTGCGGACGGTATCTTCAATCTGCTGTGCCAACTCCGGATCTTCTTCCAGAAACTGGATGGCCGCGTCTGAACCCTGGCCGATCGGTTCACCATCATAACGATACCAGCTGCCGCGTTTTTCAATGATGTCGTACTCCACGGCGAGATCCAGAACCTCGGAAATTTTCGAAATCCCTTTTCCGTACAGAATATTAAATTCAACCACCTTAAACGGCGGTGCCACTTTGTTTTTTACAATTTTCACTTTGGTTCGGTTACCAAGTACCTCGTCTCCTTTTTTGATGGAGCCGATTCTGCGGATATCAACCCGAACGGAGCTGTAGAACTTCAATGCTCGTCCACCGGTTGTGGTTTCGGGGTTTCCAAACATCACGCCGATTTTCTCTCGCACCTGATTAATGAAAATACAGGATGTGCGTGATTTACTGACAATACCGGTGATCTTTCGCAGCGCCTGTGACATCAAACGCGCCTGGAGCCCCATGTGGGAATCTCCCATTTCACCTTCCAGTTCAGCGCGAGGTACAAGAGCTGCAACGGAATCAACCACAATTACATCTAGCGCTCCGGATCGAATAAGTGTTTCGGTAATTTCGAGCGCCTGCTCACCACTATCGGGCTGTGAGATCAAAAGTTCATCTGTATTGATACCAAGATTTTTTGCGTATTTGGGATCAAAGGCGTGTTCTGCATCAATAAATGCGCAGTAACCACCTTTTTTCTGTGCCTGGGCAACTACCTGCATAGCCAACGTAGTTTTACCACTGGCTTCAGGTCCATAAATTTCAGTAACTCGTCCTCTTGGAATTCCACCAACGCCAAGTGCATAATCCACCATTATGGAGCCGGTGGAGATGGCATCTACTTCGTTATAGGGGTTTGCCCCCAGTTTCATAATAGTTCCTTTGCCATGCTGCTTTTCAATCTGACCCATGGCGGTCTCAAGTGCTTTATCTCGGTTTTCTTTTGAATTGGCCATATTGCTATATCGTTTTGTGAGTATTTATTCAGAATGTAATAGGTCCGGGTGTCAACATCATGTCATCCCCTGATTCTGTTTCCGAAAACGGTGTTATTAAAAGGAGTTGAACCGGACAATAGTAGATCTTACTTCATATGTGTGTTATATGTATAATACTGAATCAACATATGAGTTACGAATTTTTTTTACAACTGCGAAAGTTCCTCAAAAAGTGCGTTTATAACGCTTTCACACTGGTTTGATGTCGTGTAAGGAGCCGGACCCAATCGCAATATTTGATCTCGCGCGTCCGTAAAAATTCCATTGTCCAACAAGTTTGCGCGAATTGTTCGAGCGTGTGGAGATTTGAGAGATAAAAACCCGCCGGTCTCCTCAGGCGGCCGATTGTGTGAACATTCGATCTCTGAACCTTCATAATTTTTCTCTTCAAAAAGTTCTCGCAAATACTGAACCTGTGATCGGTACTGATTTTTTAACACATCGGGAGTTAATCCCTGTTTGCGGAAGAAATCGACAACAGCGGCTGCACGAAATTGTGAAATGGGATCGTAAGTGGCAGTTGCAAACCGCTGATCGCCATCATCAAATTGAATTTCGTCACTTGTTTGTGGCTCATCAAGCTTGTCGAAATTGGCAAACCAGCCGGTAATGACGGGGCGCAGATCGCAATCTTTTGGAAACCGAAGGAAACAGTTGGCTTCTCCCCACTGCAGATATTTATAACCGCCAATAAGAATGTAGCAGTCCTCAAGTCCCTCATCCTGTACGGAAAGTGGAACCACATTGGTGCCATGGTAATCATCGATCATCAATGGCACAGAATGTTCTCGGCAAAGTGCGGCAATTTCGGATAGTTTTGTGTTGATCTCGGCGGTTTCAAAATAGATTCGGGAGATCATCACCGCAGATGTTCGGTCATCAATTTCTTTGGCAATGCCGTTCAGAAGCTGTTCATCATCACCGTGCGGAACCTGAACGATATCGAGTCCGTGGTGATCGAGGCTTTGAAGCTGACGGCTCATGGAGTGAAACTCACCCGTGGTGGTAATAATTTTGGGCTTGTTTTTCAGGTCAAACGATGAGAGCCAGGAGACCAGCAATACATGGGTATTTTGTTCGCGGCAGTAGAGTCCGTCGGGATCACTGTAAAAATCGCGAAGGTAATTTCGGAGAATCTCTGTTTTTTCAAATCCCGCACTCCATTTTGTATCCACCTGCTCGGCCACTATCCGCATATACTCCTGAATTCCCGTAAACGCCGCATCGGGCCAGGCTTGATGAGAGTGCCCCGTAAACAGCAGGCGGTTCGATACATTAAAGTGGGAATAGTGAGGCTGCAGTGCAGTTGCTAAAGAGTCGAATTCCGGCATCAGTAATATTTCTGTTTATTTTTTGGAAGTATAAGGAATTTAAGAGAGAGTATGTGATGTGAGTGGGTGATGGGGAGAGTGGGTGAAGGGGTGTTACTTTGTGATTGTAAATTTTTCCGGAGCATTAATCATGGTTACAATCATACCGATTACATGATCGTACTTTTTGCAAAGGTGTTCACAATGTTCGGGTTTTATATAATTACAATCTCTTGCAAAATCCAACCAGGTTTGTGTTTCAGCAGCTTCACTTTCTGAATCAGATAGTTTTGCAATAAATGATTTTGGATACCTTCTCTTTCTAAATGCTTCAGTAAGGTTGGCTGATACCGAACGAGAGCTGTTACGAATTTGACTTGTCAGTGCATACTTTTCTTCAACGGGAAAACCCTTTGATAGTCTAAAGATCTCCATCGCCAGCTCATAAGATAATTTATAAACCCTTAGCTCTTTATGTGATCGGTATTTATTCATGCTCTCTCCATATTATACTCAACCAAATAATGATTTTACGATTTAAAATGCAATTTACACCCCCACACCCCTTCACCCAATCACCCCCTCTCAAAATCTCCCCGGTTAAACCGTTCAATTAAATGCTTTTCATTAACGCGTTTTAAGTGAGATAGCCGAACCGGATCTTTTGAAGCTACCGTCATCTCGCGTTTGCCCAACGCCCCGGGAGCTCTTGCCACGTTCCATCCGGCAACGGCCATGGCGGCGCGGGCTGATGAGGCGGCACTATACGTGGTAAGTACGGCTTGATCCGTAGAGATTTTGTTTAAATGCTCAAATAGTTCTACGGTCCACCCGGCGGGATTGGAGTCGGGGGAAAATGGATCGTGAAAGATATAATGAACGAGCTCCTCGCTCGGAGTTGGGAGTTCATCAAACCGTCCCACAAAAAGATTCAGTTCTATTTGCGGGTGGATGCCGATGCTGTTCTCACCGGCTGAGAGGGAGGAGAAGATTTTTTCCAAAATTTGGGTGTAGTTTTTTCGGTCTAAACTCTCTCCGAATGTAATGTCAGACGCCTTTTCCGAAGTGATGGGATATGCCTCCACGGAATGGAATACGATGTTTGATTCGGATCCTGATTTTTGCAAATAATCGATCAGTAGAACGAGGTTTAACCCCGATCCGAAACCGATCTCTTGGATATGAATATCTTCGTGGTTTTTCAGCTTTTTTAGAATTCCGGAGGACTCAAAAAATACCTGTCGACTTTCTCCTACAGCACCGCCTCGGCTGTGGTAGGGCTGCTCAAAAAGTGAGGAGTAGAGAGTGGTGGAACCGTCGCGGGTTTTCTCTACGGTAATGTTATTTTTGTTGGGCATCTATACAGGCATGTGTTAAAAAATCTCCGAGGTCAGTTATCCCCGGAGAAATCATAAGATTTATTCAGTCGGTTGATGTTCGGGCACTTGTTCTTCCGTCATCTCGAAAATATGAATAATATTTTCCCGAGTCAGTGAACCTGCCGCTGAAAGTTCTCCTTTACCGCCGCCGTATGTTTTGATGGCATAATCGGCCACGGAGCCAAATGCATCACTGCTGATTCCCTGGTCAGAAAGACGTTCATACAGCCCATTTTCCTGCAGCCAACCCTCAAAATTTTCGATAAATGCGAGGGCGTTCTCTTTTTGATTGGGGGTGGAGATTCCAAAAAGTCGCTTGCCGAGAAGTGCCAGCTGATCTACCGCCCGATTTTGATTCCATAACCATCTGAAGTAGGCCGGGTAGAGGATGGCAAGTCCACGTCCGTGGGCAAGTTCGGGATTTTCGCCACTTAAAGCATGCTCCAGATTGTGGAGTGTAAATGGTGCCGGCTCTCTTCCTGCAATCTGCATTCCGTTCAGAGCCATTGTTGATGCCCACAAAAGCTGTCCGCGCAGATGTTCGTTTTCCGGATCGAGCTCAACTTTCGGGAGTGTTTCGAGCACGGTTTCCATCACCCCTTCGCTGTA
>SKWF01000103.1 GCA_007129085.1 Balneolaceae bacterium
TACATGCGGCATCCACTGCTGATAAATCTCGGAGCGCTGCTGAGATTCGATTTGTGTTTGCCACGCCCAATCTCTGTTAAGATCAAACAGGTAGTGGTTTGGTCGACCTCCCGGCCAGTTTTCGTGGTGCTCTCTTGCATCCAGGTGCGGGTTGATCTCCTCCCCAACAATTCCGTTGAACCAGTTTACATACCGGTCTCTTCCATCCGGGTTCAGCATCGGATCCATCACCACAACGGCATCTTCCAGCCAACCTTTTGCCTCGTCATTATCGGGCCCCACTAAATCATAAAGCGATTTCATGGCAGCTTCACTACTCGACGTTTCATTCCCGTGTATGTTGTAACTCAACCAAATAATCGCTTTTTGATTTTCGGTAAGCTCGCCCTGCTCCAATCCTGTCATGCGGAGATTGTTCAACCTTATCTCCTCGATGTTTTGGTGATTTTCAGGTGTAGTCAATACCAAATACACCAACTCGCGGTGCTCATTGGTTTTGCCATACTGCTCGATCGTAGCCCAATCAGAATTTTCAGCAACATGGCTCACATAGCTAATCACTTTATGATGAGGGGTATATCGTTCGCCAAGTTCATAGCCTAAATACTCTTCAGGAGATTGAAGTTGAGCAAAAACATTTTGAGTTAAAAAGAGAGGTAAAAGAAACAGGATAGTAACCGTAGCGAGCTTTTTCATAGATCAATCGGACGTAGTTAAAATTATGGCCAGTAAATTAGGCAAAACGTAGCATTGCTAAAAGAGAACTGGGAGTTAAATATAAAGATTTGCAAATCGTGATATCGAAGAATCGACATCAGATCTTTTTAGGAAGTGAAGCCTTTTCGGATCGGCTTAATATTTGTCTGATTTTTACCATGCACTTCAAAAAGGTTAATTGGCTCAGACTTACCATCCATTATCAGCGGGTCAACTTCGGTAGCATCAATTTCATCTTCTACAAAAGAGTAGGTTGCACCACTAATCATAATAGAGTTGGGTTTACTCTTCGTTTTTGACTCAATTCTAGAAGCGATATTAACGGCATCTCCAATTACCGTGTACTCCATGTGATCTTCCGTTCCAATATTTCCAACCAGTACTTCTCCGGTATTGATACCCACACCAATTTTAATTTCCGAATCAAAAATCGGTTGATACTTCTCGTTTACTTTATCTAGCGCCCTCACCATATCCAGCGCGCAATTAACAGCATTTTTCTGATTGTGAATGTGCGATACGGGTGCACCAAAAAGCGCCAGCATACCGTCGCCAATTAGCTTGTTAACTGAACCGTGATTCATTTTCACAGGCTCGCCCAACGCTGACCAAAAATCATTTAAGAATGATACAACTTCTGATGGATTAACATTGGCAGAAAGACGCGTAAAATTTCGAATATCTGCAAAAAGAACAGATATAATTCGGGTTTCGCCCTGCAGTATATCGTTATTTTCGTAACGCAATGTTTGAGACACTACCTGTTCAGGCACATACTTTTTGAACAGGTCCATTACCCGCTCTTGTTCATCCGTCTTTTTCTTAAGCTGTTTGGACAGCTCCAAGTTTTCTGAAAGCAACTCTGCCTGTTTAATAGCCGACCGTACAGACTGGAACATCTCTTCAAAACCAACATCAACCCGCAAATACTTGTCTATTTTCTCGGCAATCGATGCCTGTTTCAGCACAGAAATATCTGAGGTAGATGCCTGAATAATTGAAATGAGGTGGGGGAATTCAGGTCTAACACTCTCAAAAAATTGAATGCCGGTCATGTCCTCCATCCGCTCGGATGAGAGAACTACGTGCATATCAAACTCTGTAAGCGTTCGATACGCAGTCCGCGAATCTGTGGCGGTAAATACGTTAAAATGAGGAGCTAATTGCGTACGAATCTCCCTGAGCCTTACCTCATTTTTACAAATAATTAATATGTTACCGTTGCTTTTCAGCATTTTATCAATCGTAAACAAGCCTGCACAAGAACTTGTTATTACTATAGTTACCTAATTTTATTTATCCTGCACGACCGTATTTATCATACACGAACCGGCAATTTAAACAGTTGACAGTGTAAATCCAACTATTTTAAGAAGTTAGCGTCGTTCAGCAAGATCTCTTTTAGCTGTAGAGGCGGGGAAAGAATAGAGCTGAATCAATTTTTATGTTTCAATAATAGCACATTAGCGACCGGCCGTTCACCGCTATGATCATACTGCCCATTGCCACTGGGATAGTTAACAACACCGCCTCCAGCAATCCACATTGTGGTAGATCCGCCGCCATCCAGATTCAGTGCATATTCTGCTCCCTTTTCGGCCAGAAACTCGGCTAATTCCGGTGTACTCATTCCATACGCACTGCTGCTACGTCCATCTATTGTAACTAGCAGAAGTTTTTGCTCTTTTGTGATTCCCACAGCCGTTCGAGGGTGTCGATTTTGATTAAACGCATCACTGTTTTGATTGCGAAACTCACCGGAAAGTATCAACAGAGGGCCGGAACCCAATATGGAAGGGGCCCCATCATACGACAGCCAGCCATCCTCCGGGCGTTGAATAATCGAGACAGCACCATCTTCATCAATCCCAACTCCGCCACTTTCGGAGTAGAGCCGTCGGCTAACGGCTCCCGGCGTGATGACCTCTCCATCCAATTTAAAAAAGACAACTGATCCCCCTCCATTCATATCAAAAAAGGTGCCGTTAATTGCGGCAACTGCCCCGTTTTCGGCACCAAAATCACTCGTTTTTATCAGCAACGAATCGTGATAGGCGAAGCTGAGCTCCAGATTCTCACTCTGCATATACACTTCAATAATGTTGATGCTCTGTTTCGAATCGAAATAGTTCTCTCCGTGGTACGATTTCCAATTTACGCCATCCGCAATCTCTTCAGTAGTCCAATTATTCCATAAATTTGTATCCTGTGCTACAGCATCAACCCCAATAAACAGAATCGGAATAATCAGATAATACCGTAGAGATCTTAGCATAAGAGTGTACTGGGTTGATGTTCTTTAAAAATTTCGATGAATTTGCGTTAACATACAATTCAAATTTCGATATTTATATTCGCGCGTTGGCCGGATCAACCCGTAGCCCATAATTTTTCAGCTCTATTTTACGCCATGACAAAGTATCTACTACTGTTATTCACGGTGATTTTTTCCATACAACTTGAAGTCACTGCGCAGGATCGTGTTCCATTTACCATTCTGCACACCAATGATGAGCACTCTCACCTGATCCCCCATCCCGCAGTTGACCACCACCCAGAGATGGAAAATCCGGCACTGGGCGGTTTTGCCCGAATTGGGGGAATGGTGCAGCAAATCCGGGATCAAAAATCTGAAGCGGGGGAACCGGTTTTACTCTTTTCAGGCGGTGATATTATGGGCGGTCCGGCATTCGGTTGGCTGGCACTTGCAGATGAAGCGCCGGAACTATCGTTGATGCAAAAAATTGGCTACGACGCCGTTGTGCTGGGCAACCACGAATTTGATTTTGGAACAGAAGTTCTGGCTGACTATCTGCAGAATGCCGGATATCCGGACGCCCACGGGCAAACAACCGTTCTCGGCACAAATCACATCATACCGGAAAATCATCCACTGAACGATGCAGATATTCAACAAACTCGTTTAATAACTCTCGATACAGGGTTAACCGTAGGAGTTTTCGGGTTGATTGGGGAAGATGCCATCAGCAAAACGGCATCACCGGAACCGGTTACCTTCGAGCACTACCTGGATGCAGCAAAAACCGCTGTTGATGAACTGCGTAACCAAGGAGCGGATATAATCATCTCCGTAAACCACTCCGGAGAAATTGAGGATCAAATTCTTGCGCGAGAAGTTGATGGAATTGACGTGATTGTCGGCGGCCACTTTCACACGCCGCTTTACGAGCCAATTGTTGAAAATGAAACCGTGCTTGTTCAGGCGGGATCGTACACAGAGTATCTTGGTCAGCTGGAGCTAAACTGGCTTCCTGGTGAAGAGCGGGTTGAGATTCGCAATCTTGAAAGTGAGACACCCTTTTTAATCAAGCTTGATCACACCACCCCAACCGACCCCAATATTGAGCAGGAAGTAGAACGGTATACTGAAATTTTGAATAAGCTAATAGAGGAGATGACCGGCGGTGCCATCACCGATATTTACCAAACTATAGTCCGATCTGACTTCCCCCTGGAACGGGCACATAAGCAGGAATCAGCGATCGGGAATTTTATTACGGATGCCATGCGGATCGTTACCTCTGAAGTTACCGGCCGGCGGGTTGATGTTGCCGTGCAGGCAAACGGTGCCATTCGAGGCAGCATCAAACCGGGAA
>SKWF01000150.1 GCA_007129085.1 Balneolaceae bacterium
CCAAGTCGTGAATAGCCATGGGAGGCGCCACCTTCTTCACCGGCAAAGAATTTTCTGCCGGCCTCCGCATTTTTAAATCCAAATGTTGAGGTTTGATACAGCGGCATTACGTGGGAGCCGTACGGATCGCCTTTGGGGTGATCAGCGTGTGCACAAATACTTTCGAGGGTGGAAGATGCTGTTTTAGTTTTTATCATCATTCAGTACCGATATTTTTGATTGCTCTTTAACTACAGACAGCACAATTCCGGTATGAATTTGTTCAACACCCGGTATGCGTGTCAGCTTAGATCGCAGAAGTTTTTCATATTCGTTTGTATCCTTTACAATTACATGCAGCAGGTAGTCGTACTCACCGGTAATGTTATAGCAGGCCAGAATTTCCGGGATACCGGCAATATGCTCTTTAAATCCCTCCATCTCCTGCATTTGATGAACTGCAAGCTTGATGGAGCAGAATACCGTTAGGCCTTTTCCAACTTTTTGACGGTCAATCCAGGCGGTATACCCTTTGATAATCCCATTTTTTTCGAGCCGTTTTACACGCTCCAGGGTAGGAGTTGTAGTAAGCCCCACTTGCTTGGCCAGCTCATTGTTGGTAATACGCCCATTCTCTTGCAGCAGCTCAATGATTTTTCTGTCGGTTTGATCCAGCTCCATAACTCCAATAGTAAATTATTATTCTACTCTTTATTTAAAATACAGAATAATAGACTGTAAATAAATAGTATTGAAGTTTAATAAACTAAATATGGGGTTGTCAGCTAAACATCTCAGGGTTCTTGTCGATGAACTTCCTTATCCATCTTTTTACAAAAAAGGATTGGTTGGTTTTCATATACCACCATGCAAACAGGCTGATGAATAGTGCGCCGACTGCATTAACAATCATATCCCACATCGTATCGGTAAGGCCTGAGGGATCGTCGAGCATCGGTTTTTGCATATTTGTACCAAATAGTTGATCCATCGAAAATTCAAAAATTTCCCACATAGTGCCGATTGTTACCGCAAAAAGAAATGCAAACAGAGCGATAAAGCCGGGGGATAGATGAAGCTCTATTTTGTTCGATTCATTAAGTATATAGACAAGCAAAAACCCTAAAACTCCCATCAGCAATCCGGCAGTTGCATGCAGCATAATATCCCACCACCAGAAACGATAATAAAAGCTATGTACTTCACCCAAGTAAAGAGAGGCAAAAGTGAACAGAACAGCTGTCATGTGAAATTCAACGGGGATTTCCACCTCCATTCGTTTTCGAAAAATGATGGGGGCAAACAGAGTGAGTATTATCAGCGTAACCAGAAAAAGAGAGAGCCACCGTTCATCAAGCAGAAGAATAATCCACTCTACAGTCATCACAACAAGTAAAACACGAATCATGATGCGGTGAGTACGATTCTCACCCAGTTCGGTAAATTTAGAAAAACGTGACCCACTTTTCTGTGATGTCATGTATAACCCCGATTTTTTCGCTGTCAGATATTGTCGATATACGGATCCGGTTTTAAATTCAATTGATCCGAGTAGTTTTTAAGAATCTCTTTTTTATACCCTTCGAGATTGGATCCGCGGTTGCTTACAATTTCATCTATAATTCGGTTACTGAATAGAAATGTGGCCGTCTCTTTCCCAAAATCATCTTCTATAGCTTTTTTGATCGGGTTAAAAAACTCATCTTTAGCACGACTAACCAGCTGTTTATGCTGGCGAATTTCCTGCTTTTTGTCTTGAGGTAACGGCTTATATGCAGGCTCTGATTCTGATAGCCCAATTTCCAAAGCCTCCGCTTTCGCGTTTCTAATCAGATCTTGTAGCTCTTCTTTGATCTCATCACTCTTAAATTTACGATGGATTCCGCGGGTTTTGTGCCATCGGCCCAGAGTGCGGGGTTTGGCAGCAATTTGTTGCAGAAGATCTTTTTTGATCATCTTAAAAAGGGGACGGTTAATCTCCTGTGCCTTTTCATCCCAATACTCCATCAGAGCTTTAAAGATATGCCATTCAACTTCACTGAGATCGTTTTTGTCTTTTTCCCGAATTATCTGGTTGTTCGATATATCTGAAAAATCATCCTCTTCCCAACTCTTTTTTTCGCCGGCTAGCCAATTCTCAATGCCCTTCTCTTTTACTTCCCGATCGAGTTTGTCTTTCAAATCAAACAAATGAAGAACATCATGTGCAGCATACTTTTTCTGCTGATCGGTAAGAGGCCGCTGAAACCAGTTACTGGTCTGTGATGATTTCCCCGTATCTACATCTATAGCCTCATCCAACAGTTTGGTAAGTGAGCCGGGTTCGTAGTTAAGCAGGCTGGTGGCAATATCAATATCGTAGATGTTTTTAGGAAAACATCCCAAAGAGTGGAGCAGGCGCAGATCTTCACCGAATGCAAATGTAATGATTTCAATTTCGGGATCTTCCAATACCGGGAATATGGATTTTATATTCAGGTCGTCACTTAGCGGATCAATCAGGTAGCAGTTCTCTCCATCAAACAGCTGAACCAGGCAGAGGTTAAATCCATATCGATAGTAATTTTTGTCGAACTCTAAATCAGCTGCAATACGCGAGACGTTGCTCAGGTTTTCAGTAATTGATTCGAGCTCTTCTTGATGCGTGATGATCTGCACAGGTGTATATATTTAATTAAAAAGTGTGTTCTTAAAAGGTAGGTAGAACACAGCTCATAAAAAACATCACGTTTCACTGATCAATAATCGATCTCAGTAAAACAAAGAGGGTCGAATTGGAATGATTATCAGCTGAGAATTATTTATCTTTAACATTAAACTAAAAAGCAGATTATTGTTATGGAATTAGGATTATATACATTTGTCGAGAACACACCTGTTGCCGATACAGGAAAAACATTACCGCCTGAGAAGCGTCTTGAAAACTTATTGGAAGAGATTGAACTGGCCGATGAGGCCGGTTTGGATATTGTGGGAATAGGAGAGCACCATCGGCCCGAATACCTTTCGTCATCACCGGCGGTGATACTGGCGGCCGCAGCAGCTCGGACCAAAAATATTCGTCTATCAAGTGCCGTAACGGTTCTGGGTTCGGAAGATCCGGTTCGGGTATTTCAACAGTATTCAACTCTCGATCTGCTGTCAAACGGCAGGGCAGAAATTATGGTAGGCCGCGGCTCATTTACCGAATCCTTTCCACTTTTTGGGCAGGACATGAACAATTACGACGAAATCTTTGCCGAAAAACTGGAGCTTTTGATTCAGCTTCGTGAAGAGGTGCAGATAAACTGGAAAGGAAAACATCGTCCATCAATTCCAAATCGTGCTGTATACCCGAGGCCCAAGCAAGATCCGCTTCCACTCTGGATTGCCACCGGAGGTTCGCCACAATCGGCATATCGTGCAGGGGCGTTGGGTGTTCCTATGGCGTTAGCAATAATCGGGGGGCAGCCGTCGCAATTTAAACCGATGGCAGACCTTCATCGTCGAGGCGCTAAAGAGGCGGGGCATAAACAGCAGCCGCTCAGCATAAACTCCCATGGATTCATCGCCGACACATCACAAGAAGCACTTGATGTAGCTTTCCCGGCATTTAAGCACACAATGGACAGAATCGGAAAGGAGCGCGGATGGCCGCCTATGAGCAGAAAACAGTTCGAAGCATCTTGCACACTTTACGGCGCAAATGTAGTGGGGAGTCCGCAGCAAGTGATCGATAAAATTCTCCATCAACACGAAATTTTCGGCCACGATCGCTTTACGCTTCAGATGAGTGTAGGGAGTGTTCCACATAAAAAACTTCTGCGATCCATCGAACTGTTTGCTAAGGAAGTAGCTCCGGTTGTTCGTAAAGAGTTGGCAGGTAAAGAAAGCGCAGCCGGAGTTTAGACCGAGAACAGCTCCTCAAAATGCTTCTTGTAATTCGGTTTGATGATCCCCTTTTCGGTAATAATTGCCGTGATTAGGTTGTGAGGCGTAACATCGAATGCCGGATTAAAGACCTGCGTCTTTTTGGGCGCGGTAGATTTGTTTGCAAAATGCGTTACTTCATCGGCATCGCGCTCCTCTATTTCAATCTGGTCGCCGCTCTCTAAACTCATATCAATGGTAGAGTAGGGTGCCGCCACGTAGAACGGAATGTCGTGGGCATTTGCCAGCACAGCGAGATTATACGATCCTATTTTGTTGGCTGTATCTCCATTTTTGGTAATCCGATCCGCTCCAATTACTACCAGGTCTACCAATCCTTTCTGCATCAAAATTCCTGAAGCTGAATCTACAATCAGCTTAAAAGGAATCTCCGCTTTTTTCAATTCCCAGGTGGTTAGCCGGGCTCCCTGCAGAAGGGGACGAGTTTCATCAACCCAAACCTGTTTTACTTTTCCGGCTTGATGACCGTGGAGGATCATGGAGTGAGCTGTTCCGTACTCCCCGGTAGCCAATCCGCCGGTATTGCAGTGCGTTAAAATGTTGGCGTTTTTGGGAATTAACGTTTCGCCATGCTCTCCAATCGCTTTACACAATCTGCGGTCTTCTTCATGGATAGTAATGGCCGTATTTAGAACGGTCTTTTTAATTTCATCAATCGGTTTATCCTTTTGGGAGTAGATCGTAGCCATCAATCGCTTTAAAGCCCATGTAAGGTTCACGGCTGTAGGCCGGGCAGAACCGAGGTAATCGGCAATACGTTGCGCTTCGCTGTAAAAGGTATCAAACTTGTTTTCTCGAAGCTCGTTGATGCCGAGGTAGAAACCATATCCTCCGGTGATGCCTATTGCAGGTGCGCCACGTACTTTCAACTTTTTGATGGCATCCCATACCTGTCCCGGTGATTTGAGATCAATCCGCACTTCGCGTTCAGGCAGAAAGGTTTGATCGATAATGGAGATGTGACTTTCTTCCCACGTAATTGATTGAAATGGTGATTTGTAATCTGTCATTTTGTAGCCTGTTTGAGCAAATTATTGAGAATTGGTTATAAGCTATTTCATAAAATAGAGTAGATGATTACTACTTATAGGCAATACAGCCCTAAGATGTTTCCCCGATTTTTTTCTCAATTCGCTTTAGAGTTTCGTTCATTTCACCAAGGAGGGGAGCCAGGCTGTGTTGATCTGTTGAGGTAGGCAAAGGTGTAGTTGATTCTTTGTACCCTGTAACTTCATCACGCTGCTCCATTACCATGTTTCTAAATTCATGAGCATCTATGATTGCGGTGAGCGTCATATCGGATGCTTGCTGAGCGCTCTGTCCGGCAGTTTCGATGTACAATGAACTAAGCCCGAAATAGCGAAGTATGGGTCCCTCTTTAAACGTCAGGTCCTGGATTTTATCAAGCGGTACTGTTCGCTCTGTTCTAAAGTATATTCCCTTTTTAAAATGCAGTGCACGGGTTGTTAATTCGCAGAAAAGGGTATCATAATATTTATTGCAATAACTACGGCCAAAAATCAGCCAGAATGGAATTAAAACAATTCCCACAATCGTGAGTAAGAGAATGAGTGTACCTCCCCAGTAGAAATAAGTTTTAATTCTGGGGTCAAATTTAGCTTCAAAAAGTTGAGTAGCTCTGCTTGATCTTTTTTCAGTTTTCATGAAATTCGTCAGGTTAATTTCGGTTGAGAATGCTATCTACGAAAATAAACAGTTTTTGTTGGAATTATTTAAAGGGGATCTATCTTACTTTTCTACCAGCTAAATTGAAATGTAAAATAGAACTATGAATCGAGTTGATGAGTTAATTGGAGAACTTAAACTGAAACCACATCCGGAGGGAGGGTTTTTCAATGAAACGTACAGAAGTGAAGGAGTTTTTACGAACTCCGGAACTGATTTCCCATCGGGCAGATCCTATTCCACTGGTATCTACTACCTATTAAATGGAAACGACAGATCTGCATTTCACCGGATAAAATCGGATGAATTGTGGCATTTCTACGAAGGGTCATCGGCAACTATTCACATCATCCACCCTGACAGTCTGTATGAAGCACTCTATTTGGGACCTGATGTGGTGAAGGGACAACAGTTTCAACATGTGGTTCCGGCGGGAAGCTGGTTTGGCGTTTCCGTTGATGATACAGAAAGCTATATGCTGGCCGGATGTACAGTAGCCCCGGGTTTCGATTTTAATGATTTTGAGATGGCAGATCCCTACAAATTAAAAAAAGCTTTCCCTGAACAGAGTGAAATTATTGATCGTTTGACGTGAGCATATCAGGCTCCGGATCCAAGCGGCCGCCACGTGCCGTAGCTCCAATAACAATGGCTGCACTGATGACGACAAAGTTTTTGAAGATATATTGACCCTCGATGGTTAGGACCAGCGGAAACTCATGAAATACAAGCTCTGGAAACAGAAAAACCGGGCTCATGGTGCCGGCCATCTGCATCAACAGGAGTAAAATGGTTAGGCGAATCCATTTACCAATCAAAAATAGAATTCCGATTGTGACTTCAAAAAGTGCAAGTCCTGCAAGGGAAACATGTGTTGGTATCAGCCCAAGGGTAAGCATGTCGATGGTTGAGATTGCTAACTGTTCAGCAGGGCTCAAACCGGGGAAAAACTTCAGGCCACCAAACCAAATAAAAATCAGAGCAATACTGTATCGCAAAAATCGGATGCCGTATTTGGCCATCCATCGGGTGATCAACGGATCGATAGAAGTCAGAAATCTCATGGGAAATATTTACCAGGCTTGACTATTCAACTTCGTCTTTCGGGATAAATTTCATCGCCTGGGAGTTCATGCAGTAGCGCAGGCCGGTAGGGTCGGGGCCATCCTCAAAAACGTGACCAATGTGTGAATCACATCGTGCACAGACGGTTTCCGTTCGGGTCATGAAAAAGCTATTGTCTACCTCTTCGCCGACTGCACCCGGGCGAATTGGCTCATAAAAACTGGGCCAGCCGGTTCTACTGTTATATTTTGAATCGGAATGAAATAGCGGATTTCCGCACGCCCGGCAAACATAGACACCATCCTCGTAAAATCCATCATATTCATTAATATAGGGCATCTCTGTACCGCGTTTGCGTAGAATGCGAAACTCCCCGGAACTTAATACCTCTTTCCACTCCTCTTCCGGTTTCTCTACCCGTTTTTCATCGTCTGTGTCGCTAATAGCCTCATTGTAGGTCATATTTTCAATATGTTTTTGCAGTTCGTGAAGATCCATGTTTGACTCGCTGTTTTGACCGTTTGTACTACAGGCAAAAAGGAATAATAGAATTGATATAGGGAATAGTTTAGAAAGTAAATTCATGTGGTAATAGGTTTTGCTTTATAACTGAAAACCATGAAAAGGCATTCCCAATATTTAATTTTGGTCTATTGATTTTAGCCGCAATTTCAACTCTTGTGCTGCTTTGGCATATCCGCCGTCGGCCCCATCAATAAAGTGAATATGATACCCCTGATAATCGGTAACGTAACAGGTTGAAATGGCATCCTGCGAGGAGGAGAGTCCGTAGACGATTTTTCCCTCTTTAAAGAGCGGCTCAAATTCATTTTTCAGTGCAGTCCGCTGATCTACCGATCCCGTGATAACAAGCTTAAGCGTATCGCTAAATTTTCTGAAGTCGGCGTGGCGAATAAAGTCTTTCTTGTAATCTCCCCATCGGGTATTTTTAGTTTCGATACTGTTTTTCATCAAATATCGACCGGCCAGCTGCATGTAGGCGACTTTTAACCCATATTTAATTTTCTTAAAAAGGGTAGATGGTTCAGTGCGAAGTTTAATCTCCACGTTAAGAAATCGTGGATTTCCGGTAAGTGAAAGTTGATCAATTGTTACCGGTTTGGCCTCATCTTCCCGGCCGTAAATCTCCTCTATTTTTTGAAGGCAAAATTTATAGAGTTCTGATTTTTCCTGCTGATCTGTTGTCATCACCCGCACAATGATAGCTACAATTTCATCTTTTTTGGCGGGAAACCGATTCCATCGGCACTCGAGCCCCGAAAAGTCAGCCTCAATTGGTGGCACATCTCTCATGGTGTATGAATCACTCTTTATAAACTCTTCGGCATACGATACGCCGTCACCCCAAAATATCGCCTGTTGGATAAGATCTGATAGCCGGTATTTTGCTAAGCTAACGTCATAGCCCTGTTTCCGAATTTGCTTAACCTGAATTGATCCTGCTGAAAGTTCTAAACCGTACGCATTTTTCACGGCCGTTTTGCAAAATTTTAGGATTCCATGAACACGATCCATATCAAGATTAGGAATTGCTATGGTGGCACCATCTCCCCCGAAAACAAAGGGTAGCTTTAAATCACTGAATTCGTTGCAAATTGCTGTTATTACGCTGGCTCCGGCCATATTCACCTCTTTATACTTCCCTCGGGAAATGGCACCGGTAGAAGAGCGTATATCGGTTACGATGATATGCCAATCGTTGGGCAGAGGTGAGTAACGATGGTCATCAACAACTTCTAAAAAGGTGCTGATGATAGGCACATGATCATAAAATTGGTGATTATCCAAAGTAATAGGGAGCTTTACAGCTTAATTGATAGAAATCTGTTTTAGTGCTGTATTCTACGGCGAAAAAAGGAGATTAAGAAAAAAGACGTGAGAATCTATCCCGGGATTTTCCGATCTGCTGTTTCCATTAGATAAGTGTTGATATTTATATCCAAACTGTAAGGTACGGTTTGATGGAAGGGGAATATTGAGTCCTAATCCTCCATCCAGCAGATAATTTATTGAGGCTCCATCGTATGCGGGTAAACGATCATTCAGGTATAGTGCACCAACAGAAAATGCGGCAAAAGGTTCGATTTCACCATCAGCCAGAGGGATCAACAAATGAAATGGAATGAGTCCAAACCCCCATCGATTATCGCTTGGACCACCGATACCATCAAGTGGATAGTTAATCCAGTTGGCCATAATTAATTCGCTTCCCCATCGGGTTTCAATTTCTCCCAAGTTCATTTTGGTGTGCCATATTTGGCCCTTTAGCAGCGCCATTTTTGCATTTTTAATGCTGCCCCACGCCTTAAAGCTATGAGGGGAGTAGCTGAAGGAGATGCCGGTTTGGGCAAAATGTTCGATTCTATTCTCTTCAGAACTGCTTTGGGCTACGATTGAAAGGGGTAGAAAAATTACTCCGAGTAGGAGTATTAGTTGAAGAAAAGAAATCCGTAGTATGAATCCCTTTTTCATCTAAAGAGTGTTTTGCCGTTTGTGTACATAAGCGGCTACTCCCCAGATAAAAACCCAGGCGGCTGCGGTAAAAAACCAGAACCCGAAGGCTAGAATAATTACATTTGCAGCGTAAATCATATGGTATACCCATAATGGCGCTTCTGAAACTTTTCGTTGGGTAATCTTTTGAAAGTTTCTGTTCATTAGAGAGACAAATCGCGCAATACACATTAAAACCGTGTAAATATAAACGACGTAGGTGAGTGTAGTCTCCTCAAAAAACACAGCCAGTGCAATGACTAATGTGGCGAGTAGGTCTACTATAATATCTTTAAGCCACTGCATAAATAATTCAGGTAAGAAAAAAAGGCACCGCTATGGGTGCCTTTGAAAATCACTCTTCTTGAAGTTCTATTACTTCATGCGCTTGAAGGCCTTTATCTCCTTCGGCAATTGTAAACTCAACTTTTTGACCTTCCGCTAGTTTTCGGAATCCATCTGATTGAATTTCTGAATAGTGTACAAATACGTCCTCACCATCTTCTCGGGTGATAAAACCGTATCCTTTTCCATTATGAAACCATTTAACAGTTCCTACTTCTCTTACTTCGTCCATGTTATTCCCATCTTAGTTCCCAGTGATAGTTTGTAACATCTTGACCCAGAAGGATCAAAACAATCGAGTCTAAAATAGTTTGTTACGAACATTTAAGCAATAATCGATGCAAATCAGTTTGCACGAAGTGCTAAATCCTCGATCCAGATAAACTGAGAGCCTCTTCTATTACCATTTTTTGATATTTCAGCGGAGGTTTGTTCCCATCCATGCATGTGTTTTACATCTACAATCATCCCATCAAACTGAATAATGTGCCCGACTCGAATCCCTTTTATGAGTTCTTCAATTTCGCTGTTGGATGCGATGAAATGGGTGTGGAGTGAGTTGTTTCGCATTTCATTTATGGGAATAGGGGGCGAGGCCATTCGGAAATCGAATGAACGGTCATCAATCCGCACAGATATGGGGCCCAAAACGGCTTCATCAGACATTTTATCCCAGGCTAAAACATAATCGTAGGGAGCGAGTCCGGCGAGGATATCAAACCAGTACCGTTTTCGGGCAATAACCCTCGCTTCCCCCTGAATTTGATGGCGGGGTTGCAGGGTGAAGTTTTCTGTTTCGATAGTTTGAGAACGCCCAAGGCTGACAACCGCGGGTTCATCTTCGACGAGTATACCGGGGTCGTGTTTGATAGATCGCAGATCCCACAAATAATAACCTCCGGCAAGGAGCAGTATCAGGAATATGTGCTTTAGCATACGCTTCAAAGTAAATGAGTTTGTTTACTTAAAGAGTATTCAGAAGCACCAACTGTTACATAAAATATTCGAATTCCTGAAAATAGTTTTTATTCAAAGTTAATTTGTATGCCTGCCTGAAATGAGCGGTCACTTCCCGGCTCAAACAGAAATCCCCCAAATGCGTCGATGTTTACGGATGTATTGTAACGGGTATCAAATAGATTATTTACCGATACGAAGGGGCGGATTGATGATTGTTCTGAGAGTGTAAATGGCCGGGTAGTCCATCGCATATTGGTAAGAAAATAATCATCGGTATAGCTGCTGTTATCGCTGTTGGCTGCATACGCATCAACCCATTGATTATCGATGGTGAAAATATGGCTGCCTGGTCTAAAGGTGAACATGTAGCTCAGCCTTGATGTAGGTACACCCGGCAGATCATTACCGTCGAACTCACCATCGCTAAATGTTGCGCTTAGAATATTTGCCATCATCCGAACATCAAACCATTCGGTTGGCAGAAATTGGAATGATGCTTCTAACCCCTGATGATTAGTTTCCCCTTCATTTCGGAAAAATGTTTGCCCACCTTCATCAATTTCGAAGGGGAGAAGCCGATCCCGCACCTGCATAGTGTACAAGGTAATATCATACTGGAATTGGTTTGATAGGGTTTGTCCCCGAATACCGGTTTCGAAGCCTATGGTACGTTCAGGCTCAATATTTTGGTTGAACCCTGATCCACCTTCAGGCCGGTTGCCAAGCTCGGTGGTGGTTGGAGATTCGAACGATGTGCTGAAGTTTGCAAATAGTTGTGCGGGGCCGGTTCGAAATGAAAGACCGGCATTTGGGTTGATGGAAAAAAAGTCTCGAGATCCATCCAGCTCTGATCCCAAATTATCTTCTGCCTCAAAGGTAATCCGGTCAGCTCTGACTCCAAGGTTGGCACTTAATCGATCTGTGAGTGGAACGGTAATCCTGGAAAAGAGTGCCTGGTTGGTTACGGTTTCGAGCTGTTGAAGGTCGACATCATCGGGGTCGCTGCTGGGCTCGCCATCGATATTTGCGGTTTCAAACCTGTCATCGCGCTGAATTTTAATTTCTGCTCCGGCGTCAAAATCGAACGGCAAATGTTGAAAGGAGTATGTGGCTCTTGTACCGCCTGCGTAGCGTTCAACACCAATGTGCCCGAATGGCAGTGGATTTTTTAAGTCACGATAGGTTCCATGGGCTGTAATATCCAGGATTCCGGTTTCGAACTCCCTGATGTATGAAGCCCCACCCATCGCCTGGTCGAACGATTTACCGGCTGATGCATCTACGAAATTTCCGCGTGCCATTTGTGGGCTCTCTACAGATTGTTCGGCTGTTAGTGCTCCCGGGTGTTGCGCTTTGGGCATTCCCGTGTAGTTGGCAATTAATTTTAATCGGCTATTATCGGTTAACTGATGCTGGCTTCCCAGGCTCGCTCTGAAAAGTCTGGCTGCGCTGTGATCCCGAAACCCATCGGTATCGAAATAGGTGGCATAACCGTAAATGCGAGAGCTGCCAATATGGTCATTAAATCGCAATTCTTGCTTCATTGTGTTGTTGGAGCCTGCATATCCGCGGTATTGGATGGTGGGGTCATCAACATCAGGAATGGTGGAGAGATACATCACACCGCCGCTGGAGTTTCCCCAAAATGTAGCGGATGGGCCTCGAAGTACTTCAATTCGGTTTACCATGGCGGGATCAATCATGTTCATTATGGTTTGCCCATCTGCTACGGTGAGAGGGAGATCATCAAGCAGAACCTGTACTCCACGAACGCCAAACTGAGATCGCCAGCCGAGTCCGCGAATCGTCATCCGTTCGCCGAGAGCATAATTTTCGCGATTGCTTATGGAGACGCCCGGAATGGAAAACGTGAGCTCATCCATGGTGGCAGCCTGCCTGGCCGCAATATCATCAAGGTCGCGCAAAACATAGCTGAGTGACATGGAGGCGCGCCCAATAGTTATAGGGGAGTAGGTGGCGTCAATCTGAATTTCATCGAGGTCTGCCTGCAACGTGTCGCTGCTGACCACTTGTGCATTGGCTGAGGGATGAATCAAAAATGGAGCACTAAATAGAAGAATAAAAAATGGTATAACTTTTAGTTTGAACATACGTAGCGTATACTATGATGTAGTTAATTGGGGTGATTAATTAGTCCGAAACTAACGAAAATATTGATGCCGAAATTCAACTTATCTATACGGCGTGTATTTTTTTTACATTTTGAGTGGGTTGCGCTTGCATGCGGCCTACTGTTGATGGCGTTTATCAACCCGGCGGGATCGGAACTGTCAATCTGCCCAATTGATAGATTAGGATTTTCATTTTGCCCCGGAGAAGGGTTGGGACGTTCTGTAGCCTATTTTTTCAGGTTGGATTTACAGGCGTCATTTGCAATGCATCCGGCAGGTATCCCTGCAGTAGCTATTTTATCGGCTAGAATTTTTTCCCTGTTAAAACGAAATTATCAACTTAATAAAGTAAACAATGACGCAGGTATTTGAGCATTTTCCGGAACTTGAGGGTGATGAACTTCGATATATCGGCCGGGTGATTGATGGCATGGATAAAGAAAAGTTCAAACTTTTTAAATCGATGTATAAAGCACGCCGTAAAGACCCGATTATTTTGCTGATGATGGCAGCAGTTGGTTTTTTTGGTGTAGCCGGTATTCATCGCTTTTTTGTGGGTCATATCGGTATGGGAATACTTTATTTTCTTACCGCAGGTCTTTGTTTTATCGGAACTATTGTAGATATGATTAATTATCGAAATTTTGCGTTTGAATACAACCGTGCACAGGCACAGGAAATATTAGAGCATCTGAAATAATGAATACATCCAGAGAAGAATCGGAAAAACTGCTTACAACCTACATCAAATCAGAAAACCTTCAACTCCACAGCCGAATGGTAGCAATGGCGATGGAGGCGTACGCCAACACGCTCGAAAAAAGTGAGGAAGAGATTGATAAGTGGTGGATGGCAGGCTTGCTGCACGATCTGGACTGGGAAAAATTCCCGGAAGAGCACCCCCAAAAAGCAGTCGAAGAAATTTTGCCGCAACACAATTTTGACCGAGACATTATCGATGCAATTGAAGCTCATGCACCACAACGAACGGGACGAGAACCTGAAAAAGAGATAGAGCGGTACCTTTTTGCGTGTGATGAACTCTCCGGGTTTATGAATGCCGTATCTTTAATGAGGCCAAATGGGTTTTCTGATATGAAAGTGAAATCGGTTACCAAAAAATTGAAGGATAAACGATTTGCTGAAAACGTACCGAGAGAAGATATTCAAAAAGGTGTTGATTTGATAGAAATGGAACTTCGGGATCATATCAAGTTTTTGATCGAAGTTTTTAGAGATTTGTAACGAATAACAGCAGAACTTTACAACAGATCACTAAGTAAACCGTTCTAATTTTTCTCAATAAATTAATTTTATTCAAGTAAAAATTCGTTGACGCATGATGAAACGATACCTGTGCCTTCTAATTCTCATTCTGTTTTTTCCACTTACTGTTTTAGCACAAACTCAACAAGAGCAGGAAGAAGAGGAAGATGACCCTTTTAAGCGAGAACTGATATATGCCCCAACAATTGACGAACTTATCGAGGGCGACCCATTTGAGTATGATGAAACGGAATTTGAGCGGAATGTAAGGCACTTATCCACCTCTGGATTAGATCTTGGCGGTGGATTTGAAGCCGGCCCATACTATTCTAATTCTCTTTATAGCCAGTACCCGAATTTATCCACGGTTCACTATAATCGTGTAAACGGGCTTTACATTGGCTTGAAAAAAGAACGGATGCAGTGGTTTCGAAGAGCCTCATTTTTAACGGTTCCGGAAATCCAGCCTCACGGGTTTATAGGTATTGGAACAGCTTCAAGAACCCTGGAGTATGGCTTCGGGCTTGAACGGCTTTTTGGTGAGCGTGAGCGGCTAATGATTGGTGCTGAGTATCATAATGCGACAGCAACCGAAGATTATTGGCGTACCGGGCTGATTGAAAACACCCTGACATCCCTATTTGCGAGCTATGACTATCTCGATTACTATCAATTGGAGGGGCTGGGAATTTATGCGGTATATAGAACAAATCGGTTGGTAGAGGCTGCATTCTCCTATAATAATGATAAATACTCATCACTCGAGCAGAACACATCATTCTCGCTTTTTGGATATGCAAATACTTATCGGCCCAACCCTCCGGTTGATCGAACAGCAGATGAAATTAACCTTGATAAATATAATTTCAGCCTCTCACTGAATCCAAGAAATGTGTTGATCTCAAATCGATTTACGATCTCTTCGACACTAGGAATAGAGCTGGCAGACAACGCCCGTTCCGATGAGGCTTTCCGATTTAACAAATACTGGACCAATCTGAACATTTTTTATAATGTGGATGAGGGGGCAGTTTTTCGTTGGAGAATGCGTTCGGGCAGTATTACGGGAAATGCACCGGATTTTAAGACCTTCTACCTTGGCGGAGTGGGAAGTCTGCGCGGTTCACCCTATAAGTTTTATTCAGGAAACCAGATGTTCCACAGCACAGCAGAAATTCAG
>SKWF01000168.1 GCA_007129085.1 Balneolaceae bacterium
AAGAAGTTATTACACCACATATAGCGAATATTAAGCTTTACGAAACATCAGGCCACTATCCGTACTATAAAGATTCACAGTTTAATCCAATGAAGGTGGATGATGATGAGTACATGCTAAAACCGATGAACTGCCCTCATCACCACAGAATTTATTCTTCCGATCTGCGAAGCTATAGAGATTTACCTTTACGTTTAGCAGAATTTGGGTCTGTTTACCGTTATGAACAATCCGGTGAATTGAATGGGCTCTCTAGAGTTAGAGGTTTTACACAGGATGATGCCCATATCTATTGTACACACGATCAGTTAAAAGATGAAATTAAGCACACAATAGAGCTGACACAACACGTCTTTTCAACGTTTGGCATGCCTGTAGATATTCGCCTCTCCTACCGTGATGATAATGATGATAAATATGGTGGAGAAACTGAATATTGGGATCGTGCACAAAAAGAGATCCGCGAAGCTGCTGACGAAATGAATCTGGATTACAAAGTTGTAAAAGGTGAGGCCAGTTTTTATGGGCCAAAAATCGATTTTATTATTCGAGATGCCATTGGAAGAAAGTGGCAGCTTGGAACTGTACAAGTTGACTATGTAATGCCCGAACGGTTTGATTTAACCTACATCGGATCCGATAACAGCAAGCATCGCCCGGTTATTATTCACCGTGCACCGTTTGGATCTATGGAAAGATTTGTTAGTATATTAATAGAGCATTTTGCTGGTGATTTCCCTTTATGGTTATCACCTACTCAGGTAAAAGTACTACCAATTTCTGAGGATTATATCCCCTATGCGGATAAAGTAAATGCAATGCTTAAAGAGATTGACATCCGAACCGAAACTGATTATAGAAGTGAACAGATCGGTTCAAAAATCAGGGAAGCGGAAAACCGCAAAATTCCTTATATGTTAATAGTGGGCTCTGAGGAGGAGTCTGATGGTACCGTGTCGGTTAGAAGACACAAACATGGTGATATTGGAACGTTTCCGGTATCAAATTTTATTAATAAATTAGAGAAGGAAGTTCAAAACAAAGAACTTCCCCCTAAACTTTAACTAAAATACAGAGGAAACTTATCGCAAGAAGAAGGACCATAAGAAGAAAACGAAACGATGACAGACCAAATGTCAACGGAGAAATCCGGGCAGAAAAAGTCAGGTTGATCAAACCTGATGATGATCATGAAATCGTTTCAGCAGATAGAGCACTTGAGATTGCTGAGGGCTATGGCTTGGATCTCGTTGAAGTAGCGCCTAATGCTAAACCACCCGTATGTAAAATTATTGACTTCGGGAAGTTTATGTATGAGAAGAAAAAGAAAGAGAAAGAAGCCAAAAAGAATCAGCATACTATTCAGGTTAAAGAGCTGAGATTTCGTCCGCAGACGGATGATCATGATCTTGAATTCAAGACCCGGCACGCCCGTGAATTTTTAGAAGGCGGTGACAAAGTAAAAGCCACAGTTCAGTTTCGAGGGCGAGATATGCTTTATACTGAACAGGGTAAAGAATTGTTAGCCAACCTTGCAGAAGAGCTTGATGACGTAAGTACTATTGAGTCCAGGCCTACTATGGAAGGACGCCGTATGATTATGATACTTTCTCCATCAAAGGGTTAAACAATACTTTTATCCAGCGATAAAAGTCGTTATATTTCTAGTCTTTAATTTTTCAGAAAAAGCAGAAAATTATGCCTAAGATGAAATCAAATAGTGGCGCTAAAAAGCGTTTCAAGCGTACCGGAACCGGTAAACTGAAGCGTAAAAAAGCTTTTAAACGTCATATTTTGACCAAAAAGTCAGCGAAAAGAAAGAATAACCTTGGTAAAGACACATTAGTGGATAAAGCTGATGAAAAGTCTATTAACAAGCTTCTTCCTTACAAATAAATTTAATATTAACTCTTAAAACGTAAAACAAAATGCCACGTTCACGAAACTTAGTGGCTTCCCGTCGCCGTCGCAAAAAGATTCTAAATCAAGCGAAAGGTTACTGGGGCAGACGTAAAAACGTTTATACTATTGCTAAAAATGCGGTTGAAAAAGGTCTTGAGTACCAATACCGCGACCGAAAAAACCGGAAACGGAATTTTCGTAGGCTATGGATAACTCGTATTAATGCTGCTGCCCGACTGAACGGGACCACATATGGAAAATTGATCCATGGAATGAAACAGAATGACATGGAAATCAACCGAAAAATGTTAGCAGATATCGCTGTGCGAGATCCAGAAACATTTTCTGAAGTTGTAAAACAAGCTGTAGCGTAACGCTTGTTTATTGAATTAAGCCGGCAAATCTATCCATTAGGTTTGTCGGTTTTTTTTTATCAAACCATAACCATTTTTGGATAAGCCCATACTCTCCCACTAATATTTCCTATGATTGAAAAAATCAACGAGCTTAAATCCGATATTCAAAATGCTTCCATCTCTAATGAAAACGAACTCGAGGAATTTCGTTTAGAGTTTCTATCAAGAAACGGACGTGTTCAAAAAATGTTCGGGCTGATGGGAAGCGTGCCTAACGAAAAAAAGGCGGAAGTCGGAAAAGCGATGAATGAGGTTAAGAACCTCGCACAGGCTACTTTTGATGGAGCTAAAAATTCGCTTCATAAATCAGAAGAGAAAACATTTAGTGCCACACAAGATATTTCTCTGCCGGTACAACCTACCTATACGGGATCATTTCATCCGCTTACACGTGCACTGCATCAGATAAAAGAGATTTTTTTACGTCTCGGTTTTAATATTGCCGATGGCCCTGAGCTGGAAGATGATTTCCATAATTTCACAGCATTGAACTTTCCGCCGGATCATCCCGCCAGAGATATGCAGGATACGTTTTTTGTGCGAAAATCGGATGATCCAAATCAACAGGATCATGTATTGCGGACCCACACCTCCCCCGTTCAAATTCGGCTCATGAAAGATAAAGAGCCACCCATTCGATCCATCATGCCGGGACGTGTATACCGTAATGAAGCGGTAACCGCTAAGTCCTATTTTCAGTTTAACCAGGTAGAAGGTCTTTATGTTGACGAAAGTGTAACCATGGGCGAGTTGATTGAAACACTCGTAATGTTCGCAAAATTGATGTACGGAAGCGATGTAAAATATCGAGTGCGTCCCTCCTATTTTCCATTTACTGAACCCAGTATTGAAATGGACGTATGGTGGGATAACGATAAAGGCGGACAATGGCTCGAAATTTTAGGGGCCGGAATGGTAGATCCCAACGTATTGGAAGCGGTAGATGTGGATAGTGAAAAATATACCGGCTTCGCTTTTGGAATGGGCGTTGACCGCATAGCCCTGCTCCGTTACGGAATTGATGATATTCGCACGCTCTATGAAAACGATATCCGTTTTCTCCGGCAATTTACATCGTAAAAGAAATTTTTATTAAACGACTGTTTTTAGACCTATGAATATTTCTATTAATTGGCTACGACAATATATTGATACCTCACTTACCACCCATGAAATTGATGATAAGCTCACACTATTAGGCCTCGAGGTTGAAGGTCATGAGGAAATTGGCTCAGATTTTGATGGTTTTGTGATTGGTGACATAAAAGACGTTCGGCCTCATCCGAATGCAGATCGGCTGCAACTTTGTGATGTTAACCTAGGCGATGAAACGGTACAAATTGTTTGCGGTGCTGATAATGTTGCGAAGAATCAAAAAGTAGCCGTTGCAAAGGTAGGTTCAACCCTTCCGGTTCCCCTCCCAAACGGAGAAATGCTAACCATCAAAAAAGCGAAACTTCGTGGTGAAAAATCCCACGGGATGATCTGCTCCGAAGTTGAGCTCGGCATAGGCGATGATCACACCGGAATTTTGGTACTCGACACCGATAAAGATGCCGGAACTCCTCTCAATACCGTTTTAGATGTTGAAAAGGATGATGTTCTGGAAATTGGACTGACGCCAAACCGCCCCGATGCCGCATGCCATATTGGGGTTGCCCGAGATCTTGCGGCTGTTGTAGAGAACTCACTGAAAAATCCCTACTCCGAAATTACTGAACCGAAAGCCGAGGGAACTGATGAGATTGATATTACAATTGAAGACAGTGATAAGTGCCATCGGTATGTAGGACTTATTGTAGAAGGAATTACAATTGAACCCTCTCCGACCTGGCTGCAAAACCGTTTGACTTCCATCGGCCTGCGCCCGGTTAATAACGTGGTTGATATCACTAACTTTGTTCTGCACGAAATTGGTCAGCCGCTGCACGCTTTCGATTACGACAAAATTGGCGGAAAGAAGATCAGCGTAAAAACGTTTGATAAAAAGACGA
>SKWF01000244.1 GCA_007129085.1 Balneolaceae bacterium
AGCGAGATTAACGCGATGAAGAAGACATTTGGCGACGATCCCGATCACCTATACATCACGGCTACGAAATCAATCACCGGCCATTTGATGGGGGCCGCCGGTGCTGCCGAAGCTATTGCTTCTATCAAGTCGATTACCGATGGCGTAATTCCGGGCACCATCAACACTGAAAATATAGACCCCGAACTACCCGATAACCTTAATATTGTATTTGGCGACTCCATCGAAAAGAATGTAGATGTAGCCATGAGTAATACGTTTGGCTTTGGCGGCCACAACGGCATTGTAGTATTTAAAAAAGTCTGATTTCTCTGAACTTTTTACGAAACCCGCCGAGCCTTTAAATGTAGGCCGGCGGGTTTTTATTTTTCGTATGATTATATAACGTAGCTGTTTAAAGGCTTTTTTCTTAGTTTGGAGAAACGGTTTAAGAGAATCTGCACGCTATGCTAAAAACCCAATTTGCGAATCGCCTCAAAAACTTCTCTTTTGCTGATTCGCGTATGGCATCCAACCGATTTATAAAGGATGTAAAGTGGCCGATTACCAAAAACCTGACCACCCTGGTGCTGATTATTGTCAGCTCTATATTCCTGGTCTACTTTTTAGCGCCCGCCGATCTTGAGCCCTCCGCCCGTCATGCGCTGTTCATCCTTATAACCGCGGCTGCATTGTGGATTACAGAATCGATTCCACCGTTCGCCGTCAGCTTTTTAGTGATCGGCCTCTCCGTATTTTTCCTCGAAAGCCGCGATGCGCTCGACATCACCCAAGATTGGGAAAAATATGTAAACACTTGGTCGAGCCCCGTAATATGGATTTTACTTGGCGGTTTTATGCTGGCCATTGGCGCTCAAATAACGAAGTTCGACCGAAAGTTTTCGAACTTTGTGATTGGTAAATTTGGCACCAAGCCGTATCGGCTGCTGCTGGGAATTATGCTTACCACCGGATTTCTCAGCATGTTCATCTCCAATACGGCCACAACAGCGATGATGCTTACTATCATTTTGCCGTTTGCCAAGCAGTATGGGAAATCAGAGCCGATCGTAAAAGCGATGATGCTGGGAATTGCGGCTTCCGCTACACTTGGCGGTATTGGAACCGTTATCGGCAGCTCCCCAAACGCCATTGCGCTGGGAATTCTGCAGGCGGCCGGGTATGATTTTTCATTTGTGGATTGGATGATTCCGGGCGTCCCCACTGCCTTTATCCTGATTTTCCTGAGCTGGTATATTCTCAAAAAACTGTACAAAACCGACATCAAAAACCTTGAGCTTGTCGAGTCTGAGGAAGATACCTCTGCTGAGTTGGACGACCGCAATACAACCGAAAACCGCGTGATTGTGGTGGCAACATTTTTGATTACGATAGGCCTGTGGATGACATCAACCATCCATATGATTCCGGTTGCCGTTGTTTCGTTAATCCCCATAGTGGTGTTTACGGCGGTGGGAATTATTCAAGCCGAAGAGATTCGATTGATCCCCTGGGACACACTCATTCTTGTTGCCGGGGGATTAGCACTGGGAATTGCAATTACCGATTCGGGCCTTGCCGATTATATGGTTGGATTGATTCCGGCGTTTGAAAACCCATTGCTAATTATTCTATTGATGGCGTTCATCACCAGTATTGCATCGAATGTGATGAGCAACACGGCCGCAGCCAGCATCCTTATTCCCATTGGAGCTATTTTGGTACCGACAGGCTATGTGCTTTTGATGGTGGTAACCCTTGGTTTTGCGGCATCCACGGCTCTGCTGCTGCCAATTTCCACTCCCCCAAATGCGCTGGTATTCTCCTCTGGATATCTGAAACAGATTGATTTTCGAATTCTCGGAATGGTTATTACGGTTGTGAGTCCGCTCTTTATTTTGCTCATGCTCTGGTTTCTGATTTAACCAGGATAATTAAATCACACCAAGTGCATCCATCGATCGTGCTACCTTTTTAAATCCGGCAATATTGGCACCGTGAATGTAGTTACCGGGAGTGCCATACTCCTCTGCTGTTTCATAGCAATTGGTATGAATGGTTTTCATAATTTGCACCAGCCGACTCTCGGTCTCATCAAATGTAAGTGCATCGCGGCTGGCATTTTGATGCATCTCCAGCGCTGAAACAGCCACACCGCCTGCATTCGCTGCTTTACCGGGGCCAAATGCAATATCTGCATCGTGCAAAATATCAATCGCATCGAGTGTAACCGGCATATTTGCTCCTTCGGCCACAACTGTACAGCCATTTTCGGCCAGTTTATGTGCGCCTTCCTCCTGTAGTTCGTTTTGTGTTGCACACGGTAGAGCGATATCACACGGGATCTCCCAGATATTGCCACCATCTTTATATTCAGCACCATCAACCCGCTCCTTATACTCTTTTATTCGTCCGCGCTCCACCTCTTTAATCTGCTTCACGACCTCCAGGTTAATCCCATTTTCATCATAAATTACACCGCCGGAATCGCTGCAGGCTACAACATTTGCGCCAAGCTGCTGGGCTTTTTCAATTGCATAGATCGCTACATTCCCAGAACCGGACACCAGCACCGTTTTCCCTTCAAGCTCTTCGCCTTTTTCCTCCATCATCTCTTTCACAAAATAGATCAAACCGTAGCCGGTCGCCTCATTTCGGACCAGCGTGCCGCCCCACTCGGGATCTTTCCCGGTAATCATTCCTGATTCATACTGGTTCACAATCCGCTTGTACTGGCCAAACATAAACCCAATTTCTCTTGTACCTACGCCGATATCGCCGGCGGGGATGTCGCGGTTTTCACCAAGATGACGGTAGAGCTCCGTCATAAAACTCTGGCAAAAGCGCATTACCTCATCATCAGATTTTCCTTTCGGATCAAAATCAGATCCCCCTTTCCCTCCGCCAATCGGCTTGCCCGTAAGCGCATTTTTAAAAATCTGTTCGAACCCAAGAAATTTAACAATGCTCAAATTTACAGATGGATGGAACCGGAGACCACCCTTGTACGGTCCTAGTGCACTGTTAAACTCTACGCGATATCCACGGTTAACTAAAACCTCACCGCTATCATCCTGCCAGGGAACACGAAACATAATTTGGCGCTCCGGCTCTGCAATTCTCTCCAATATTTTTTTATCTAAGTATTCCGGGTGTTGCTCAAGAAAGGGCGGCAGAGAATTATAAACCTCTCTTACAGACTGTAAAAACTCTTTTTCGGCTCTATTTTTCTCTTCAATTTGTTTAATAATCCTTGACAAATTTTCATCCGACTTTCTCATATCCATTCTAATTTTTTTATTTGAATACATTAATTATCAATAAAACCGAACTGTGCCGTAAATGATTCAAAACCTAAAGTTTAGCAAATCTCGCTTAACTTTAAGTACTGTTGCAGAAAACTCTCATCTGTCGTAACATTGTGCCCACACCCCGATAAGGGGACAGTTGGTTTTACGTGAGATCTCGAAACAATTTTTTACGGGTAAAAACAGAGCTATTAACTAAAAAAGGATAAGCACTTGGATCTAATAATTCTTACTCCATTAGCCGCAATCATCGCCTTAATTGCCGCCTACATCATCGCAAAAGGTGTGTTGAAATCTCCCGGCGGAGATGAAACCATGACCGAAATTGCCGATGCTATTAAAGAAGGCGCCGGCGCATATATGAACAGGCAGTACACAACAATTTTATACGTGGCGATATTTATCATCGCCTTATTTGCCGTCATCGCACTTTTTGAAGGTGTCTACTGGTGGCTCATAACCGCAGGATTTGCACTCGGTGCACTCTTCTCCGCATTAAGTGGATACGCCGGAATGACAATCGCCGTACGTTCAAACGTTCGCGTTGCCGAAGCCGCAAAAACCGGACTTCCCGGTGCCTTAAAAATTGCCTTCAATGGCGGTGCCGTATCAGGACTCGCAGTAGCCGGCCTTGCACTGCTCGGAGTTGCCGGTTCATTCTACCTTTTTAATAATGTGATGGGTCTCGAAGATCCCGTTAATCCGTTGATAGGATTTGCATTCGGATCATGCCTGATTTCACTTTTTGCCCGAGTAGGTGGTGGTATCTACACAAAAGCTGCCGACGTTGGCGCAGACCTCGTTGGAAAAGTTGAAGCCGGAATCCCTGAAGATGACCCTAGAAATCCCGCTGTAATTGCCGATAATGTTGGCGATAATGTTGGTGACTGTGCCGGAATGGGCGCTGACCTTTTTGAAACCTACGCCGTAACGGCCATTGGTGCCATCCTCCTCGGATATTTACTACCCGATGTTACCGCTATTACAGAACTGGTAACCTATCCGCTCTACCTTGG
>SKWF01000148.1 GCA_007129085.1 Balneolaceae bacterium
ATCAAGAATTATAGCGTTCAGGTGAAAGAGCACGATGGGAAGGTAATTTTTCTGCGGAAGCTGGTTCGGGGCGGAGCCGATCACAGCTACGGAATCCAGGTGGCGAATATGGCGGGTCTGCCGCCCATGGTTATTGAGCGGGCAAAGGAGATTTTATCAAACCTGGAGAGCCACACGCTGGATGTAAGCCAAAGTGGAACCGGCAATGGTGCAGTAAAACAGACGGCTACCAAAAAGAAGGCGGCAAAGCAGGCTACAGAGGGAATGGAGAAACAAGAGCAGTTGCCACAAATGACGCTTTTCGGCTCACAGATGGATCCCAATGTAGAGACGCTGCTCAATAAATTGGAGGCCAGCGATCCGGATCGGATGACGCCGATTGAGGCGATGTTGCTGTTGAGTGAGTTGAAGCGGTTGACGAAATAGCCATAACGTTTTAAGGCTTACCAACCGAAGAGTCTTAAAAGTTTTCACACTTTTACGTTTCCGTAAAATTTAACATTGAAGATATAGATCAATATCGCTATAGTGATTCAGTTAAAGCAGCTTCAACCAAAACAGTTACATAAACCAAAACACTGACACTATGAAAACCTCACGAAGATCGTTTTTAAAAACCTCGGGGATCCTGGCGTCCGGTATGGCTCTTGGAAGCCTCTCATTTCTGAAAGGGTGCTCTCCTGCTGATCGGGCTGCACAACAATTTGGCGTTCAACTCTACTCACTGCGAGATGTGATGCCTGATGATCCTCGTGGAGTGCTCGCGCAACTGGCTGAGTTTGGCTACCATCAAATAGAAAGTTATGAAGGCCCAATGGGCATCTATTGGGGTATGAGCAATATCGAATTTAAAAATTATATGGATGAGCTCGGAATGGAGATGATTTCGAGCCACGCTAATGTATTTGAGGATTTTGAACGGAAAGCCGGCGAAGCTGCAGAAATTGGCGTAGACTATTTGATCTGCCCGTGGATTGGTCCACAGGAAACGCTGGATGATTATCGCGAGATGGCCGATCAGTTTAACGAAATTGGCGAAGTTGCACAGCAGGCGGGAATCCGATTTGCCTACCACAATCACGCTTACACATTTGAGACGGTAGATGGTGAGTACCCACAGGATATTTTGGTTGATAACACCGATCCCGCTCTCGTTGATTATCAGCTCGATCTGTATTGGGTAGTTGCTGCCGGCGAAGATCCCATTGAGTGGCTTGAAAAGCATTCCGGTCGATACACCTCATCACACGTAAAAGATATGATTAACGGTGATGATCCTGAGTCGACAACGTTGGGTAACGGAATTATTGATTATCAACCGATTCTTGCAGCTGCTAAAGAGCACGGCATGGAGTACTTTATCATAGAACAGGAAGATTATGCCGGCACTACTCCGATTGAAGGCATCCATGATGGCGCTGAATATTTCAGAGGATTGGAGTTTTAATTGAACCTCCTTTATGCGTAGTATTTAAGGGCATTTATTAAAGTCCCCCCTTTGAAGGGGGCGGCGAACACAGTGAGCGGGGGATGACCTGATGGGCATTGAATTAATTCAAAAAGTCACAATTTGGTTTCTTTCGATTTCACAACCTTTCATGCCCCATTGACTTTCGCTAGCAACCAGACGCTTCAAGGAGTCCTGAAAAGCGCAGGACACGCTTGAAGGTCTTTTCTTTAGCCTCCTTCAAGCGTGGCACTTGCGCTATTCAGAGTCAGACCCACAATGTCTTTTTGAGACATTGTGGGTCTTTTTTATGTTGGGTACTGACCTGCTCATCCCGTAATTTCTACCAATGAAAAATTCCGCCAAATATATCGCCGACCGTATTCGCTTGATGATCGCCACCAAGCAGTTCCAGGTGGGAGAGCTGTTGCCCTCAACTCGGGAGCTTGGGCGTCAGCTCGATGCCAGTTTCCATACCGTGCGGAAGGCGTATCACAGCCTCGAGGAGGAGGGATTGATCCGTGGAGAGCAAGGGCGGGGATTTGTCATCAATCGGCAAAATACGTCGCTGGATAAATCGGAGCGGCTGGAGATCGGGTCGGAAAAAGTGCACGCCCTGTTGGAAGAGCTGATTGGCTACGGGCTTGATGATGCTGAGATCGAAACGATATTTGCCGAGCAGCTTGGGTTTATGGAGTGGCCCGACAGGATTCAGAGCTGTGCCACAGTTGGCGAAACCACGGAATTGGCAAAATTGCTATCGGCATCTATTCGTGACCAGGTTGGGGTGAAAAGCGACGCTATTCGTATTACCCAGTATCAGGAAGCCCTAAACTACGATGCGCTTTTTGTGCCGATTCAGCTGGTAAATGAGTTTCGGGATATGACCGAGTCGATACGAATTATGCCGGTGGTCTATCAGTATGATTCGGATGTACTGCTCTCAATTGTTGACCGAGCCGCGATCGATACCATCGGGCTGGTGACATCCGAGGAGGAGTCGATACCCAAAATCATCAATCAGCTGAAAATGATGATAAAATTTGAGGGCTCTTTTGTAGCCGGCGCTACATATGGAAAATCACTGCCGCTATTTGTGCGAAATGCCGATCTGATTGTCTATACTCAGAGCAGCGCCTCGCTGGTGGAGCAGAATATTGCTGAAAAAGCACGCATCAAATTGAAGTACATTATTTCTGAGCGGAGCGCTGAGACGATCCGGGCCGAGCTGTGGGATCAGTAGTGAAAAGTGAGAAAGCAGAAGTGAAAAGTACCTCGGGAGTGGTGCTTGCTGGTTCTGTTTTCATTCACTCGACGGCCGAGTAAAGGCAAAAACTCTCTCCTATATAGGGGAGAAAAAGAGTGGTGTTTATACTCGTTCCGAATTTTAAAAATTTTTTTTAATGAACCCTCTGTCGATACAAAGAATAAAAGTGTAGGTCGATAGTTCGCGGGAGATGTCTTAATTTAACCGGTTGATTATTCACGTTTAAAACCAAGTAAAGATTTGCCAGATTTAACGGAAAAAGAAATTGAGATCAAGGGACTGCTTCGCCGGGGGATCTCAGCCCTGGAAGCGGAAATTAAAGCGGTGCAGGAGCGGCCATCGAGCGATGTGCTGTTTAACGGGGTGAAAAGTGCTCAGCCCGCCCCGGAAGATTCGGTGGATTATGAATTTGAATCGCACCAGCAGTCGATTCGCTTTGCCGAGGAGATCAAAGCGCGTTCCGAGGATAAAGAGTGGACGGTACACCCGGTATCCTTCGAAGATGGAAAAGTGACGCTGAGATTTCCGGAATCAGCGGGGACGGAAATTGACGAGCTTCACGTAGAGTGGGAGAACGATTTTATTCTGAAGCGGACACTCACCGAGCTGGAAAAAATTATAGATGAAGATGAGCCGATTTTGAAACGGCTCGAGAGGGTGTTTAACCCGGAGCCCTCAGGATCATCCCGTGATATTGAAATTGCGGAGGATGGCCACCGAAACAGTGCCCAGAAAGATGCCATTCAAAAAGCGATGCAGCAGAAAACGCTCTATATTTGGGGTCCTCCGGGAACCGGTAAAACGGCAACGCTGGGATATATTATCGCCAATTATTTGAAGCAGGGGAAATCGGTTCTGTTTGCATCGAATACCAACCGGGCCGTTGATGTTGGGCTGATGAGCGCCCTACAGGCTCTGGAGACAGTTGGAGCGTCCATCAAACCGGAAAAACTGACCCGTTACGGGGAGATTGCTCTTAACAGTCCGGAGCTGGAGCCGTATGTGTTTGATGCCCAGATGGAGAAAGTTTCCGAGAGGAAAAAGGCTGAGGCGGGCGAGTGGATTAGCCTGCTGCAGCGGCGAGAGGATATGCTTCGTGGCGTTGAAAAGCGCCTCAGAAATGGCAAGCAGGCGACCAATAATCAAGAGCTGGAACTGAAGCTGATTGACCAGAAAATTGAGGATGCCGGCGGCCGGGATGAGCTGGAGGAGAAGATTGAGGATCTGAACTATGTAAATGAGCGGTCGCACTTGCGCAAAAAACAGCTGGTGGCTACAACGTTGGCGAAAGTCTGTACGTCGGATCTGTTTTTTGATCTCGATTTTGATGCTGTTGTCATAGATGAGGGTTCCATGGCCAATCTGCCGTATTTGATGGTGCTGGCGTCGCACATGAAGTGGCATATGGTTGTGGTGGGAGACCCGATGCAGCTTCCGCCGATTGCGTTAACGACGGATCGTACCGCGAGGGCGTTTCTGGAGAAAGATATTTTTACGACGGTTTCCGGCGCTGAGAAAAGTGAAGATCTTTTCGCCTGGCACGATGCCAATCAAGAATTTACCGCCTTTTTTGATAC
>SKWF01000184.1 GCA_007129085.1 Balneolaceae bacterium
CCGATCAAGGGCATCCCGTACGTTATTTGCTGCTGCATCGAGGTTGGTGCCTCTTGAAAACTCCAGGCTGATGCTGCTCGATCCCTCGCTTGATGATGAGCTCATCTGCTCTACATTTGGAATGCCGGACAGCGCATTTTCAAGCGGATCGGTTACGATCAACTCCATCTCTTCGGGCCCCACATTATCGTAGCTTACACTTACTGAAAGCTGTGGCGATTCGATCTCCGGAAGCAGATCTACCGGAAGGTACCGAAACCCAACAAACCCGACCAAAATAATGATCAGGAATACCATGGTTGTGGCGACAGGCCGTTTAATGGACGTTGATGTCAGTGACATATCTGGTTATTTGATTTATGGGAGGTTTTGAAAAAAACATTTCGACTCCACTCCGTTGCGCTCAATGTGACGTTTAGAGTCATACTGAGCGCAATGAGGAGCGGGGCGACGAATGAAGTCGAAGTATTATTTTTTTTCCAAAACCTCTTTCTGTTTAATTACTCGTTGTTATTTCCAAAAATGATGCTCTCCATATCGCGTGCCTGCCTGTTCTGCAAATCCATAACATGCTCCCAGCTTACCTCTCGAACAAATGCTTCATCTCGGTCCCATTCTGCGATTTGATGTTGCCCGATTGTTACCACCCAGAGATCTTCGTCATCAATTCCTGAAACGCCGGCTACACCGCGTCCTTCGGCAATAACTTCAATAGGGAGGAACTGAATCGGCACTTGGGAGGGGGTTACACGCAATTCCTGCTCTTCATCTTCGTCAAATTCAAATTCCGTTTCCACGCCACTCATATCCGCCACATAGACGCCGGTTAGGCCCTCTACGGGGTGCTCATAAATAGCAGTTTTGGGGATGAGTGTGGCTTGATCCGTTTCGCCATAAAAAATATCAACGGTTACAAACATTCCGGCCCGTAAATTCGCGCTGTTTTCATGAACTTCGAGCTGGGCGATGGTGGTGTGCGTTACCGGATCAAGAAAGGGGGAGATCCGCTCAACAGTAGCTTCAACGGGGTTGTTATCTCCCGATGATGAAACAAGCTCGGCCCGATCTCCCTGCTGAATGACGCCGCTCATATTTTCTGTAAGCATCACATGAATCCGCATATTATCGGTATCTCCAACCTGGAACAGACGCTCATTGGTATTTGCCTGCTGGCCAACCTCGGCATCTCGGTTTCCAACCATTCCATCCACAGGTGATTGCACTACCGTATTCTCTAAATTGCTGCGTTGCTCTTCAACCTCTGAACCTGATCTCTCCATTTGCGATCGAGCCAAATCTACGCTCGCTTCGGCTGCATCCATATCTGCTTCGAGCGTTTCCAGTTCGAGGGCAGTTTCAAGGTCTCGCTCCTGCAGTTCCCGCACCCGTTGAAATTGAGCTTCCAACCGTCTTAAATCTGCCTCAGATTGGCGAAGCTGAGACTGTGCAATCTCATAATCATACTGCGCCTGGTTTAGCTGCTCTCGAATTTGATTGTCGCGCAGTTTAACAAGAGTATCACCCTCACTAACCCTATCCCCATCATTCACAAAAACATCTGTAATACGGGCAGTAATTTCCGGATAGATATCAACTTGATTGCGCGCTCGCATTTCGCCCGTAGAACGGTGAACAAGCGGCAAACTTCCCATACGTTGATCTACAGCCTCCACAGTTATGGAATCTGAGAGGTCGGTTTCATCTACATCTTCATCCTCCGAACATGAGATAAATAACAGGGAAGAGATAACAACTAACAGTACGCTAAGCCTGCTAAAGTAAAATAAAGTACCACACTTGTTCATCGTACACTTTTATCGGTTAAAAAATTTAACGGCGCTTTGTTAACATCAATAAAAGGAATTACGTTTTACGAGTTATTGCTTTTAAAATCCTTTAACAACTACATTACAATTAGTTACTTCAATCTCTTCTCAAAATCTTTAAACCGATCGGTATAATTTCGCCGCCAACGGCCACTCTTCTCACGTAAAGCCTCTCTCAGCCAAACAGAATATTTCCCGAATTATTCAGGAACAAATATTCAAATCATCTCTAAACATGAGTCTCTCGATGACCTGATTTTCGGAAAAGTTCAGTACCCGATTTTTGCAGATACATCATCCCAAACAGGTGAAATTCATATTTAATAAGAAGTCAGAACTCAGCACCAATGGTTAAATCAACTTCCAAAGAAACATCATCCCCGGCCATAACATCAAAAAAGGGACTTTTCGGTTCGTTCAAAACAGATTTGGCTATCGATCTCGGAACAGCCAACACATTAATCTACCTGCAGGGCAAAGGCGTTGTTCTGAATGAACCCTCTATCGTGGCGCTAAACCCCGGAGGCGAGGTTATTGCCGTGGGGAGCGAGGCACAATTGATGCATGAAAAGACGCATAAAAATATTCGTACCGTTCGCCCGCTAAAAGGCGGCGTGATTGCAGACTTCGACATCGCCGAAAAGATGATGCGGGGAATGATTAAAAAAGTAATGAAAAGGCGGTGGTTTTCGCCCGTAAAGCGAATGTTTGTTACGGTACCGAACGGCATTACGGCAGTGGAGCGGATGGCCGTTCGCGACAGCGCCGAAAATGCCGGGGCCAAAGAGGTATTTTTGATCGAGGAGACCATTGCCGCAGCCGTGGGGATCGGCCTTGATGTTAGAGAACCCGTGGGAAATATGATTGTTGATATCGGCGGCGGAACCACGGAAATCGCCATTATTTCGCTCGGCGGAATTGTCTACTCACGGTCTATTCGAATTGGCGGAGAACGCATGAATGAGGAGATTGTGAACTACGTCCGCCGTAAATATAACCTGCTGATTGGCGAGCGTACAGCCGAAAAAATTAAACACGAAATTGGCTCTGCCGTACCGCTTGATGAAGAGCTTACCATGCAGACAAAAGGGCGGTACCTGGTAAGTGGCGTTCCAAAAACCATCCAAATTACATCCGAAGATATTCGCGATGCGATCCAGGAGTCGGTAAACAGCTGCCTGAACGCCATCACAAAATCACTGGAGAACACACCCCCGGAACTGTCGGCAGATATCTTGGATCGCGGAATTACCCTAACGGGTGGAGGGGCGCTGCTGAAAGGGATGGACACCCTGATTTCCGACTCTATTATCCTTCCCGTCCACATTGCTGAAGATCCATTGACCACAGTCGTCCACGGAACCGGAATTGTGCTGGCAAACTACGAAGATTACCGGGATGTACTGATTTAATCCTTCACAGGTGTCTGTTTTTTCCGGGCTGATGAAACTAATCCTTTAAAAATTCGGCGCTGACGGGCCACCTGTATCATATACTCCGGGTGCCACTGCACGCCGATTACAAAATCATATTCGGTATGTTCAATCGCCTGTGTGATATCGGTGTGCAGCTCTTTTGCCACAAGTTGAACGTCCTTGCCCGGCGTATCAATCGCCTGGTTGTGGAGCGCATTGACGTTGCAAATATGAGTTTGCAATAGCTCCTGTAGTTTTGATCCATCCTCTATGGTAACCCGTTTCTTCGGAAAAATGGAGGCGATCTGCGGCTGCTCCGTGTAAAACCCGCTGATGTCTTGATGGAGATTCCCTTTAAAGTGAACGTTCATCAGCTGCATACCGCGGCAAATTCCAAGCACCGGCTTTTGTTGTTCCAACGCGTCGTTCAGCAACGTAAGCTCGAGTTTGTCGCGCTCGGTATCAATCGGGGCCGTTTTGGTATGTTGAAAATAGCGGGCCAGCCAATAAAGCGGGAAAAAGAGGATAGAGAGGATCCACTCAAAAATGGTGCGTGTATCCTTGGCAAGTACGGCCCGTTCAATTCGCTCCTGGCCATATTGCAGAGGCTCTACATCGGCTCCACCGCCCATAATCAATCCATCAAGATCGTCCATTTTTTGGGGTGATTCTACCGTGACCCGAACCGGTTTTCCGCCGGCAAGCCGAACAGACAGCGCCGTAAACAGCCACGCGCCGGTTCCACCCTCATCGGGACCCGTAACACCAATTCTCGGTTTTTTACGAAACATTATTCACCCACCGATCCATCAATTTTATCCATTTTGCTTCAAATCCAATCATCGTTTCTCGCTTCATTTTCAAATAAGCCTTCGCATACTGTTTTAGTGAACGTTCATCTTCCGCAAGTTTTTCCACGAGCACCCATCTATTCCATTCATCCGCCAGCTTCCAGTCGGGATCTTCAATCGAGCAGTTCGGCAGCCGGTAGTGATAGGTTGGCCGCGAGGAAGTGATAGCATCATTGAGCAGGGTTGATGTGTGCTC
>SKWF01000306.1 GCA_007129085.1 Balneolaceae bacterium
AGCTCTATTTCCAGGCTGTGCTGAGTACCGCGGCTTTTCTCTTCATCTTCCACTTTGATATCGAGGATCATCCCTTGCGGCATATCCAGGGTGATCTCTTCTGTTCCTTGCTTTAAAACCACTTGTCCATCTGATACTTTATCAGCAAGCTGACTGAGGAAATCTCCAACTTCAGTTCGGCTCTTTTTCTCTTCACTTTTAAATAGTGTTACTTCTCGTCCCATGACATCCTCCGGTGGTATAGTTTTTTTGGTGGGTGTTAATATCTTAAAAGTGAGATATTTATTTGATATAAATATGAATTTTTCTGCTTTTAATGGAAAGCATACAGAAAAGATGTAAATAGGTTTCTGTTAAACTCTAATTTACATCTTTTAGCTTTACACCTGCCGTTCAAATAGTATTTTCATATGCTACAATGGAATGAAAAGCTCCATTTATGATTTTAATAACTGTTTTGGATCACTAAAACCATCAACAAAAGCTCTACACCATATGAATAAGAGATACTGCAGGACGAAGAAAATCGTGCGAAGTAAACTCCAATATCTATCGATTTTCCTGTTGGCGCTGTTTGTCATGCCGCTGAGTGCATGCGCACAGACGACACAGGTGACCGGTATTGAGGATAACACGCCATCTACCCACGCATTTACGAATGCCACGGTGGTAACATCGCCGGGAAATATTCTTGAAGATGCTACGCTGGTAATCCGTGGTGGCGTTGTAAAAGATGTAGGTACAAATGTAGATATTCCTGATGATGCCCGTGTTTGGGATATGGAAGGAAAGACCATTTATCCGGGATTTATTGATGCGCACTCCCGTGTGGGAATGCAAGATCCTCGCGAAGAGCTGGACCGGGGTGATATTTCCTGGAATCCGCAAATTCGCTCACAGTTAACGGCAGATGGAGAATTCAAGAGTGAGGACGATGGTCGGGAGGGACTTCGATCTCAAGGATTCACTACTGCTCTGTCGGTTCCCTCTTTGGGGATTTTCACCGGAGAAGCAGCTGTAATGAGTCTTGGTGACGGGGAAGCATCAGATCGTGTAATACGTTCAGGCGTTGCCCAGTCCGCCTCTTTAGAGCAAAGCAGTGAGTTTGGATGGAACTACCCAACTTCACAAATCGGGACCATCGCGCTGATTCGTCAGACCCTGTATGATGCCGACTGGTACGAACGGGCTCACGAAGCTTATCAAGCCAACCCGGAGGGACTGCAGCGGCCGGAGTCAAATGCGGCGCTGAAGGCACTTCGAGATGTAGTACATGGAGAGCAGCCTCTGCTTTTTGAAGCAAACAGTGATGAGCAGGTATTGAGAAGTCTGCGATTTACCGAAGAGTTTAACATTCAGCCGTGGATTCGCGGAAGCGGTCATGAGTATACTCTGTTGGATGTGTTGACATCTGCAGATGCTCCTTTGATTTTACCGTTGGCATTTCCCGATGCGCCGAATGTGGAGAGCCCTGAAAGTGCGCTGAATCAAAATTTATCCACACTGCGCCACTGGTATCTTGCGCCTGAAAATCCGGCAAGAGTTGCCGATGCAGGACTGGAGTTTTCGTTTACAACGGATGGGATGGACGATCCCGCGCACACATTAGCAAACCTGCGCAAAGCTGTTCATGCCGGACTGGACAAGGAGACGGCATTGGCGGCATTGACCACAAACCCCGCAAATTTGCTGGGCGTTCATCAAACCCACGGCTCTTTAGAGCGTGGCAAAAAGGCGAATATTGTAGTAGCTAGTGGCGATTTGTTTGAATCAGATGCATCTATTGTGGATGTGTGGGTTGAAGGGAAGCGCCATCGCGTTAATCCTGAGCCGGCTGTGGACGTTCGCGGCGGTTGGGTAGCATCTACTGCCGATGGAGAAATTGATGGTGAGATCAGCGTGGAAGGCCCGATTGAGCGGCTTTCCGGAACCATTACAATTGATGGCAACGAGATTGAGCTGAAAAATGTGTCGCTCAGAGATCAAGCCCGACGATTCCGTGCAGACTTTGATGGAGCGGATGCAGGAATTGAAGGAATGGTTCGATTGACGGCATCTATTTCGGGTGATGAACTGAGCGGATGGGCTGAAATTCCCGGCCGTGACAGAACCGAATGGACGGCTGAACGAACAGCTGAAGCCGAACAAGGTGAGGTAGAAGAAGCAACATTTGCATCACGGGATCTGGATTTGGTAAACATCCGGCCGAATATGGAGTATGGCGCTGAGTCAATCCCGGATCAGCCCGAATATGTACTGGTACAGAACGCAACAGTTTGGACCATGGGGCCGGAAGGGAAACTGGAAGATGCAGACCTGCTGGTTCAAAACGGTCAGATTGCTGAAGTGGGGCAAAACCTGTCGGCACCAAGCGGGGCGGAAGTTATTGATGGCGAAGGAAAGCATGTAACGCCCGGAATGATTGATGCCCACCTCCACTCGGGGTCAGACGGCGTAAATGAAATTGGCGGTGCTATTGTGCCGGAAGTTCGACTGGGTGATGTGCTGAATATCAACAACATTTGGATGTACCGTCAGCTTGCCGGTGGTTTGACTACTGCGCACGTGATGCACGGATCTGCAAATCCTATTGGCGGACAGAACCAGCACCTGAAAATGAGATGGGGATCGCTTTCTGATGATTTGAAGTTTGATGGTGCCCCGCGTACCGTAAAATTTGCGCTGGGTGAAAACCCGAAGCGAGTGGGAACTGATCGATACCCGGAAACCCGAATGGGAACGATGGAAATTATTGCCGATCGTTTCCAAATGGCCCGCGATTATGAGGCGAAATGGAACGAGTGGGAAGAGACCGGCCAGGGAATTCCGCCGCGGAAAGATCTCCGGCTTGATGCACTTGTAGATATTTTGAACGAAGATATTCTTGTGCAGTCGCACAGTTATAGGCAGGATGAAATTTTAGCTCTTACTCGCCTTGCGGAGGAGTTCGACTTCTCCATCAAAGCGTTCCATCACGGCGTTGAAGCGTATAAAGTAGCGCCGGAACTTGCCGAAAGTGGCGTTGGAGCCGTTGTTTGGTCCGACTGGTCATCTTTCAAAATCGAGGCGTACGATGCAACGCTCTACAATGCAAGACTGCTGAACGAAGCGGGTGTGAAAACATCACTCCACTCCGACAACAGCCAGATCGCTTCGCGGATGAACTGGGAGGCAGCCAAGATGGTGCGTGCCGGTGTAGATCCTGAGGAGGCGTTGGCGATGGTAACCATCAACACGGCTACACTTCTCGGAATTGATGATTCGGTAGGCTCTCTGGAAGAGGGGAAAGATGCCGATTTTGTGATCTGGAGTGGCGATCCGCTCTCCACATTTACCAAGGCAGAACAGACCTGGGTTGATGGACGCAAATATTTCGACCTGGAGCACGACATGGAGCTAAGGCAGCAAGTTGAAACCGAGCGGTCAAACTTAATTCAACTCATACTGGAGGCGAAATAATGAATTGGATTAAAAAAAGCAGATCGTCGAACATCATGGATAATCGAAATTTAGTAACCCGGTTTAGTATGAATATTCAGACAACGATAAAACAGAATATTGGAGGAGCGTTTTTAGCTGCAATGCTGGTCTGCACGATGGTGTTTGCAGAAAATGCTGAAGCTCAAACTCCGGCACCTCAACAGGATGGGCCTATCGCCCTGGTTGGTGGAACCATCCATACGGTTTCAAACGGCGTGATTGAAGAGGGTACGATTCTCTTTGAAGATGGCGTCATTACCGAAATCGGCCCGTGGGTGGATCTTCCGGAAGGAACTGAAGAGGTAGATGTTTCCGGAAAGCATATCTATCCCGGATTGATTGACTCCTACAGCCGAATGGGAATCTACGAGATTGGTGCCGTAAATATGACGGTAGATATTAACGAGCAGGGACGCATCAACCCGAATGTACGGCCTGAAGTGGCGGTAGATCCCGAAAGCCGCCATATTGGAACAGCCCGAACGGCCGGTGTGCTTACGGCATTAACCACGCCGGGCGGCGGTTTGATATCGGGCCAGTCGGCAGCGATGATGCTGGATGGATGGTCTTGGGAAGATATGGTGCTGAAATCAGGGGTAGGCTTAATTGTGCAGTGGCCCTCAACCGGGGATGAAGAGGAGTACGAAGAGGAGCTCTTGGAACTCCGAGATGCATTTGATGACGCTCGCAGCTATTACCAGGCGCGCAAAGCGATGGTAGAAGGAAATGGCACACGGATTGATATCGATACGCGATGGGAGTCGATGATTCCGGTGTTTAATGGCTATCGTCCCG
>SKWF01000335.1 GCA_007129085.1 Balneolaceae bacterium
GTTGCCCAAATATTTATGACAATTACTTTCCCGTCGTGATCAGAAAGTGTAAAGAGATCGCCGCTGTAGCTTTCAAGAGTAAAATCAGGAGCATCCGGCAGTTCCTCTGCAGCTTCGGGGGGATCGGGAATGTAATTGGAACTGATTTCACCGGTTTTATCAGAGTTGTTGCACGCTGTAAAAATAAGAGAAATAAGCAGGAACAGACCTATTCCAACTGTTCTAAAGTGTGATTGTATCATTCGAATAAGATTTAAGTATTGCCGTTGAATTATTTGGATAAATACCACCTGCACAGAGTCTATCTGCTGTAGACTATGTTCTTAATCGGGTGGTTTTGGGGTGATGAACGTCTTATCCGAATTGAGGCGGGTCGGCAGTACGGTTTACAAATAGTTGAGAGGAGAGGAGGTGTATAAAATCTGAATAGGATACAGTATTCTCAGGCCTGTTTACCTCTTGATTAGCTACTGGTAATAACTGTAGACCGGAGTGGCAAATCTTTACAATATTTTGGCTGTTCTTCTGATCTTCCGGTGTGGAATCTATTGTTCTATCACCTGATGTACTAGAAGGCTTCGCATCATTGGGAACCAAAAAACCTGATAAACAGTCGAATGCCCTGTCACCGGATTGTTCATTCACCGGCGTAGTATAATTCAGATTGTATGCTGCCGTAACGGGTTCAGCTATAAAGGAGCCCGTAAAAAGAATAAGGAGCAGTAATCCGATATGTTTTGTGTAATTGATCAAATAGAGAAATCAGATAGATAATAAGCTATAAATATACGGATCTTTCCGTGATTTAACGAGGTGCGTGCAGTTCTATTTCATTGAAAAAGAAACCCCGGCAGTTCCGGTAAAAGTATTGAACACTAACTGCTTCTGTTCAAGTTTTTCTTACAAGAAGTTATAGGATTTATATAAGGCTTGTCTGCCTGACACTTCTGATATTATTGATAAGCTAATGTGAATAAAAAAAGAGGAAGGATGAATACAGGAAGAAAAGAGCTGGTAACCGGTGGAGTAATTCTAGCAACCCTTGCCGGAGCAGCTGTAGCAGGTGTGCAGTATCGGAACAGGTTTCGGAATTATAACAGGGAGTACGATATAAAAACGGTAGAGGAGTTTTCCGGGAAAGTGGAGCAGATCGTAGCTTCAAATGGGGAGAATGGACAAGTGAAAGGTGTAGAAATTATTGTGGATACAGGCGAAGAAATGCGACTTGTACACTTGGGGCCGGCATGGTTCATCGAACATCAGCAAGAGAAAATTAAATCTGGGCAAAAGGTAATCGTAAAGGGATCAAAAGTTATACATAATAATGTGCCGATTGTAGTTGCCAAATGGATAAAGCGTGGCGATGATATTCTAAAATTGAGATCTGAGAAAGGAGAACCTAACTGGAATGCCTGGACTAACAGTTGACAACTTTAGAGTTAAATTATGAGCCCCTTAGTGATGTAAACTTCAAAAGGGCTTTACATTATGTCTGCCTATTTTCGACTTAAATCGTCGCCCTCCTCATTTAGTTTTCAGCCACCAAGATATACTCATCAAAGCAATTGTGTAGTTGAGTTTGGGAGTGCAGGCGCAGTGGAGCGATGTTGAAATAGAATATCTTCAAGTTTCGCCTAAAAGATGAATCAAATCTTTTTTAAAAAATAAATGAGCCTAATGATCTATGTGGTCGGGAACATGTAATGAGTTTTAAGGTTTTATATTGCACTTAAACATATAAAGTTGCAATATATAATAAGACACTTCGTACACACTGACCGTATATTTCATGGAGACTATAATTACCCATAACAAGAGTGCAGTATTTGATAATATCATGTTTGGAACAATGCTTACAAACATGAATGGGGAAATTATTTTCTGGGGTCAATCCAATGAAGAAATCTTCGGATACCGTTCGGACGAGATCGTGGGGAAATCAATTGATCTGCTTTTTGATGATAGCGAATCAATGTCGTTTAAAGAGTTGCTGAGAGAGTGTGCCGAGCATGGCGAGATTGAGGGGCATTGGTATGGAATACAGAAAAACAGAACGGGAATTTGGCTTGATGTATGGGTCAAACTGCTGCAGCGTGACTACTCCATCCCGGATATCTGTATCATATCACTACTAAATGTAAGCAAACTAAAAAAAACAGAGCGCCAGCTTAGGCGGAGTAAACTGTTAGCCCAAAATCTTTTTGATAATAGTGCTGATGCGATCATCATAATAAATGATCAGGGAAATATCTTTAGTTGCAATGTGGCAGTAAAAAAGATGTTTGGTTATCAAGAGAGGGAACTTGCAGGTAAATATGTGAATGAAATATTGCCACATGTGCCGTACGAGGATGGTGGATTCATGAAAAAAAATGTACTCTCCAGCGAGAAAATTAATGGGGTTGATCTGGAGCTGCAGGGAGTAAAAAAAGACGGTACAGAATTTCCCGTTGAGATGACATTGAGTGAAATAAACTGGGATAATCGGAAAATATTTACCGGAGTGATAAGAGATCTAACCGAACGCCGGAATTTAGAGCGCCGTATTTTTGAAATAGGGAGTGAGGAGCGGCGGCGTATTGGGTGCGAGCTGCATGATGGTTTGGGCCAAATGTTGACGGGTATTCGTCTGCTTTCAGAAAATCTTGCAAAAAAATTAGAGGTGCACGGATCACCGGGGGTAGATGCTGTTAATGAAATTGCTGAAATGGTTAAGGACGCAGATGAGTATACCCGAACTCTTTCAAGGGGATTGGTGCATGTAGACATGGAGAAAAAAGGCTTGAGCGTGGGGCTCCAAAAACTATGTTCAAAGTTTACGAATGTAACCGGTATTTCATGTCAATACAAAGAGAGTGGGGATGTAGAGATTGAAAACTACAATATCTCGCTACATCTTTTTCGTATAGCACAAGAGGCTGTTAATAACGCGATAAAACATGCCAATGCGGACTATATTGTTGTGCACCTATCCAGAGATCCCAAAGAAGTATGTGTAACTGTAACCGATAATGGTGATGGTTTTGAGATTGAAGACGGCCATGGAAATGGATTGGGCATTCAAATAATGAGACATCGAGCAGGAATGTTGGGTGGATTCATGGAGATTGAAAGGACCGAGAACGAGGAGACACAAGTTCGTTGTGTTGTGCCAAACGAGCTTTAAAAAAACAGGCAATTGTAAAAACAGATAGCTGGAGACACGATGGAGAGTATGTTAAAAAAGAAAGTTTTGATCGTTGATGACCATCCAATAATGCGTCGCGGGCTTACCGATACAATTGAATCGGACCCGAGTTTTGAAGTTATTTATCAGTTGGAACGCGCGGAACAGGTGTTAGATATATTAGGCGATAAATGGGTAGATTTAATGCTAATTGATGTTTCCCTGCCCGGAATGAGTGGTATTGAACTTGTTAAAAATATTCTCTTCCAAATTCCTGATCAGAAAGTACTGGTGATTTCACGTCATGAGGAATCGCTCTATGCAGAGAGAGCACTCAGGGCCGGAGCGAAAGGGTACATCATGAAGTTTGTATCGAGCGACAAACTTTTACAAGCTGTCCGGAAAGTTTTAAATGGTGGTTTTTATCTGAGCGATGAACTAAACGAACGGATACTTATGAATGCTTTGCATGACAAACAAGAACAAACAGTGTCGTTGATTGATCAATTAAGTGACAGGGAGATGGAAATTTTTGAACTGATTGGCCGTGGGAAGTGCGGGAATGATATTGCTGAAAAATTGCACCTTGCCCCAAAAACCGTAGAGACCTATCGATCTCGAATAAAAGAGAAGATGAACTTTAAAAATTCTACCGAAATGATCTACTATGCCGTGAAGTGGATGGAAGATGCTAGCCGGGTAGAATAGAACCCGCCTATATAGAATGTTCAATTCATTGAGTTGAGATTTTGCTACAAATGTTGCTGAGTATTGTCTATCTGTTCATGTCTCGATTTTTTGTTTGTTACCTGATACAGAGTTCTGATTGAAATCAGAACGTAAAACTCAATAAAACAGGAGACAGAATATGGTAACATCAAATCGTAATTTTCAATGCGCTGCTTTTGCAGAAAGGTTCTATCAGCTGGTGCTTATTGCACTTCTCATTCCGTTGATTTTAGCAGGGTGTTCCGATAATCAAACCGGAAACACTGATATGGAGTTGGACTCCCCACTACTAATTCATGAAATGAGTCAAGATGAACGAGCCGAGTTTATGAAGAAGGCAGTTAATAGTAATAAAGATGTTCTCAAACAATTAAGGAA
>SKWF01000192.1 GCA_007129085.1 Balneolaceae bacterium
GATTTCCTCTTTAACGATGAAGATGCCATGATCCGGCTCGATATGAGTGAATATATGGAGAAGCACAGCGTAAGCCGTTTGGTGGGCTCTCCTCCCGGATATGTGGGATATGATGAGGGCGGCCAGCTGACGGAGGCCGTTCGACGAAAACCGTACAGTGTGGTGCTGCTTGATGAAATTGAGAAAGCACACCCTGATGTTTTCAATATCCTGCTGCAGGTGCTGGATGACGGACGCCTGACCGATAACAAAGGCGTAACGGTAGATTTCACAAACACCATTGTGATCATGACCAGCAACATCGGTTCACACCTGATCTCGGAGCAGATTGAGAAATCCGGTGGCGAAATGGATGAAGATACCTACAGAGATCTGCAGGAAAAATTGATGGAGAAACTGCGAAAAACCATCCGTCCCGAGTTTCTGAACCGGATTGATGATGTAGTGGTCTTCCATCCGCTGGATCAAAATCATATCCGCGAAATTGTGGATGTACAGCTGAAGAGGGTAGAGAAGATGCTGAAAAGAAACAATGTGTCGCTTTCGGTGTCAGATCCCGTGAAAGATTGGTTGGCGGTAAAAGGGTACGATCCGGTTTACGGAGCCCGGCCGCTGAAGCGTGTCATACAGACACAGATTACAAACCAACTCGCGCGCCATCTTATTGAACGGGATGATCCTGACCAACATGTGGAGTTTGAGGCGACCGTCAGCAAAGATAAAAACACTCTTGAATTTGCCGAGGTCTACCACGATGCCGATGCGTGGGCCGACTAAGCGCAGGTTCTCTTGCACTGATAATATCAACCCTTCGGGAAGTTCATTTCCGAGGGGTTTTTTGTTTTGAGTGAATTTTAATTGAATTGGCCCTCTATTCTGCCCGGAAGCTAAATTCCCTTTTCTTTTGTTATATTGATTGATGGAAGTAACTTAAACAAAGATTATGAGCAATCTCGAAAACATAAAAACCAGGATTAAACCCATTCTAAAAAAATACGGCATTAAGAAAGCCGGTATTTTCGGATCCTCCGCGCGAGAAGAATCGGAAGTAAATGATCTGGATCTGCTCGTCAAAATTGATAAAAAAATCAGTTTACTGGATTTTATCGGGATTCAGCAGGAACTGGAAGATGAATTGGATATGAAAGTTGATCTGGTTGAATACTCAGCTATCAAACCTGCTTTAAGAGACGATATTTTGAGGGACGAAGATCCTGTACTATGAGCAAGAGAAAACCTGACGTTTATCTTCAGGATATTTTAGAGAGCATCGAATATATCCAACGGTTCCTCGATGGCGTTTCCCAAGAAGAATTTTATGAAAATGTAGAAAAACAGGATGCCGTACTTCGAAGATTGGAAGTTATTGGAGAGGCGGTAAAGCATCTACCTGACAAAATCAGAAAAGATCATACGGATGTTCCGTGGCGTCAGATTGCCGGTATGAGAGATGTAATAGTACATGAATATTTCGGCATTACTCTTGAGATGATCTGGATTGTTGCAACAGAGGATATTGTAGATTTGAAAGAGAAAGTTGCACAGATCTTAAACTCTAAGAATTAGAAGTGTCAGCTAACTGTAAAGGGCTATACAGATTTATATAATCCTCTAATTGAACTTAACCCAAGAATATATGGCTTCGGTTCAAAATCACATCAAATAGAAAATAGAGAGCACCAGGAAACTGAGAACAATAAAGCTCATAATCACTTCCATGCTTGAGCTGTAGCGGTCGGCTTTGTTTTTCTTATCGGTAAATGGATTTAACCACGGCATCGGGTTATCGAATTTGCGGTTCAGGTAGTTTGCTGAGTTTAGAATCCATTTTTCGGCTACGCCAAAGAAGTCGTTTACTCCTTTCACAAATACCAATCGCGTTGCGGGTGCCGCTTTCCGATAGATCCAGTCGAGATCGAGAACCAGCACCATTTTGCCTTTAAGCTTCTCTCTAAAGTACCAGAAGACAACAAATGTACCGAGTGATATCTGCATGATCTCTACAAAGTGGTAGATGGTATATGGATTGTAATCCATTTCATGCGGCAGGAAGGTGTACAGCGCATTCGGATACACACCATAAAAAATGCAGAGGAATGCCGAGAGCCCCATGGCGATATACATATTTATCGGAATCGGCTTCAGGTCAATTTTATTTCCTGCATCGTACACCCAGGTAAAGTAGGGGAGTTTCAACCCAACACTGAGGAATGTACCCACACCCGCAAGCAGCAAGAGCAGCATCATCCCTTCGTAACCGGCGTATCCGGCGCCGTCAATAATCATCCCTTTACTAATGAATCCTGCAAAGAGGGGAAGACCGGAGATGGAAAATCCACCTACAACGTAGAGTGCGAACACCCATTTCATTTTTTTGCCGAGTCCGCCGAGCTTAGCCAGTCGGGAGGTTCCCGCGGCGTACATTACGGCGCCACCGGCCATAAACATCAATCCTTTGTAAAGCAGGTTATTGTAGGCGTGTGCGGCTGATCCGTTTAGCGCCATGTCGGTACCAACGCCAATAGCAACAACCATATATCCTACCTGACTGATAATGTGGTAGGAGAGAATTTCGCGAATATCTTTACAGACTACAGCGTAGAAAATGCCGTAGAGCGTCATGACAATACCGAACCAGATTAAAATTTCCCAGCCCGGGAACATGCGGATCATCACATACACAGCCGTTTTGGTTGTGAATGCAGCCATAAAAATTGCGCCCGTAATGGTTGCCTTCGGGTAGGAATCAGATAGCCATGTGTGAAATGGTATAACAGCGGCATTTACCGATACCCCGAGCAGCATCAACATGTTTGCGATGGTAAACTCGTAATCGAGAGATTCAACGGCCAACGATCCGGTTTGTGAGAAATGCCACAGAATACCGGCGAAAAAGAGGCCTCCACCAAGCACGTGATAAATCAGGTAGCGCATACCGGCTTTGATGGATTCGTCGGTTCCTCGTGCCCAAATCAATACCACCGAGGTGATCGCCATGATTTCCCAGTAGACAATCAGCGTAAACAGGTCGCCGGCAAAAGCTACACCCATTGCGCCGCCCATATACCCAAGAGCCGCTATTTGCTGAGAAAGATCTTTAATATGCCAGGCGTAGATACCTGCAGTTAGTCCGGTGATGGCAAAAATCATCCCGAAAACACGGCTGAGTGCATCCATTTGGAAAAGCACCAGGTCGTAACTCCCGATGACACCGGTAATGGTGAAACCATCAGGCCTCATCATAATGAGGGCGAGGGCTGCAACGGGGAAGATCAAAAATGCGGTTGAACGCACTTTCTGCGGTAATAAAGGGAGTAAAAAGCATCCCAGTAGCAGTAGTACACCCGGTATGGTAAGAAACTCAGTTATCATAGTAATCGATGTCGCGATTTAGAAATTTCTTAGATATAAATTTTGCCACGTAAACAATCAGCACGCACCCGACCAATCCTAAAATTGCATAGAATGCCGGAATGGCGTTCCACCAGTGGCTGTCATAGTCGGCTAAAACGGTAAATTCAAAGCCGAGTGTTATCAAAAATAGTAATCCTAAAGCGATCCAGATTTTATTATTCATGGTGATGCGCTGTTAAAAAGTGTTGCGCTGATATCGACAGCGAGATCAAAGAATCCGAAAAAGAGATTCGGGAAGAGGCCAAATAGCACCGAAAGTGTAGCGGTGACCATAATCGGCACAACCATAAAGGGTGATGCTTCTCCGTAGCCTTCAAGACCTTCGCCTTTTTTGAAATATGCTCTGTATACAATGGGGAAAAAGTAACCTGCATTCAACATTCCACTTAGAACAAGTACTCCAACGGGAACCAGCATGCCGCCTTCGAGTGCGCCCATTGCAAGGTACCATTTACTGAAAAATCCATTTATGGGTGGAATCCCGGAGAGCCCCATCGATCCAATGACGAACGCCGCCATCGTCCACGGCATTACCTTGGCAATTCCGTTCAGGTTACTGATTTCGGTTCGATGGAGATTTACATAGATCGCTCCTGCACAGAAGAAGAGCGTGATTTTCATGGTTGCGTGTGCGGCAATGTGCATCATACCGCCGGTCATTCCCAGCGGGGTAATCATCGCTACACCCAATACGATGTAGGAGAGGTGACCGACTGTTGAGTAAGCAAGCCGGCGTTTTAAATTGTCTTGAGCAAATGCCAGGAGGGAGGCCAGAATAATGGTCACTCCCGCAACGACAATCAATATATCGCTGAGTCCGTAATCCACCATTACGTCGGTACCAAAAACAAAAC
>SKWF01000032.1 GCA_007129085.1 Balneolaceae bacterium
CACGGCAAACAGTGCCCCCCATATTGCCGACTGCTGCACATTATCTATCGAGTTTCGAATAAAATCACTTTGATCCGTGACAATCATCAGATTTATATCTTCACGCTCGGCGTTTATCCGTTCCAGCTCCCGTTCTATTCCTTCCGAGACCGCCACGGTATTTGCGCCGGTCTGTTTTCGTATTCCCATCCGGATCATCGGCTCATCGTTAATACTAACCAGTCGGCCTATATCCTCGTACCCGTCCACAACATCTGCCACATCTTTAACACGCACCGGTTTTCCGTCGATGGAGGTAATTATCGTCTCACGAATTTGATTTACATCCGTAAACTCTCCCAGCGTTCGCACATAAAGCTCGCTAATTCCCTCGCGTACATTTCCGCCCGGAAGAGTGCTGTTTTCGGCAACAATAGCATTCCGAATATCCTGTGCGGTTAATCCGCTAGCCGTGAGTCGATCGCGTTTTACATCAACCCGAATTTCGCGATATACCCCGCCCCAAACATCAATGGCACCAACGCCGGGAATTTGCTCCAGCCGTTTAGAAATATCGCGTTCGAGAATGCGAGTAAGTTCATCCAGCTGCCTTGTTGATTGAGCTCCAACAATAACAATGGGGGAGTCATTGGGATCAAACTTTCGAACTCTCGGTGGGTCGGCCTCCTCGGGCAAGCTCCGCCGGACCCGGTCGAGCGCTGCACGTACATCATTGGCGGCTTCATCTAAATTTGTATTCCGCGAAAAATTGAGATTTACGCGACTTCTCCCCTCTTCCGATGAGGATGTCATCTCATCGAGGTTGGCAACACCCGACAATGCATTTTCCAGCTGATCGGTAATAATCGTCTCGATCTCTTCAGGCCCTACGTTATCATAATCTACCTGTACCGAAAGCCGGGGAAATTCGATGGGAGGTAATAAATCAACCGGAAGGAAACGAAACCCGGTAATTCCCAGCACAATAACTATCAGATAAACCATTGCCGTAGCAATGGGACGTTTAATGGAGGTTTCTGTAATTTTCATGATTTATGACTGAGGTGAGCTGTTTGACGTTGGTTGATTGGCCAGCTCACGCTGCTCCATAATATCACGCAGCAGATCCTGTGGACGCATATTCTGCATATTCATAATCCTGTTCCACGACACGGCTCTCACTTTTGCAGATCCATCTCCGCCAACCAGCAGATTCTGCCCTACAGTAATAATCCAATCGCCACTATCTACGCCCGCAACACCGGCAGATTCACGCCCTTGCGCTATAATCCGAATCGGTACAAACTCAACAGCTGTCGGTTCACTTAGAGGAGGTGGATTTGAGCTGTCTACCTGCTCTACCGGTTCCGACTCGGCCCCAAATTCCGGCGCCACATACACACCCGTTTCCCCGGTGCGCGGATGCCTATAAATAGAACTCAGGGGAATAATCGTTGCCTGCTCCGATTCTCCATAAAATATATCAACCGAAACAAACATCCCCGGAATCAACAGGCCACTTGTATTGGCGATATCAATTTCTGCCTCGGTACTAAAATTTCCAGCTCCCAAAAATGGGGATATTCGTGACACTTCTCCCTCTAAAATTTGATCGCCCAGGCTTTCGCTTCTAACATTCACGGTTTGTCCCTTGTTGATGTAGGCCATCATCCGCTCTGTGAGATTCACGATCACCCTTGAGTCATTCAAATCGCCCATGGTAAACAGCTGCCGGCCGGTATCCACTTGCGTACCTACATCCACATTTCTATTACCCACCGTTCCCGATATGGGAGCACGAATTACGGTTCTGTTTAGTGCATCTTGCTGCTCCGCAACGGTTGATTCCGCCTGCTCAACCTGTGCGCTCGCCAGCTCTACATTCGCCTCGGCAGATTCCACCTCAGCCTGTATCCGCTCCATCTCAATTTCACTACTCAGCTCCCGCTCTGAAAGTACAATTTGTCTCCTCAATTGCGACTCAAGCTCTTTCAGCGATGCTTCTGCCTGACGAAGCTGGGCGTTGTTTATTCTAAGATTTGCTTCTGCCTGTCTCAGGCGCTCTCGATATTCCGTATCACCCAATCGAACCAGTGGGTCACCCGCTTCAACCTGATCTCCATTTTGCACATAAACCTCTTCAACCGGAGCAGAAATTCTCGGATAAATATCCACCTGTTTTTGAGCACGAACCACTCCACTTAATCGTTCTTCGAGTGGTAGTGAACCAAACTGTGCCTGAACTGCTTCAACCGATGGGATGTTTGCATTGGAACGGTCGCCTCTGTTACCTTCTTCACCATTGCAACCAATAAAGATTAGCGAAAACAGCAGCGCTGCGAAAACTATATTGTAAATTTTTTTCATGTAATAAGTATTTATTAGACCCAGCAAAAGTAACGAATAAACGAAGTGTTAAATATCCCTGCAGTGTTAAAGATTATAAAACTGTATCAAAAGATTTATGCAGTCGGTTTCAGATGAACACCAACATTCCGGTTTTGGTTCTGCCCACTTTGTAAATAGATATAAATTCATCCATGGACTCAATTACACAAGCCACACTTGGTGCGGCCGTTGGAGAAGCATTACTTGGCAAAAAAGTAGGATATAGAGCTGCTGCGTGGGGTGCCGTATTAGGTACACTTCCTGATTTAGACATCCTTATCAACCCGTTTGTTGACACTGTAAACGAGCTATATTTCCATCGAAATATTACGCATTCATTTTTCTTTGCACTTTTAATTTCACCGTTTATCGGGTGGGGGATCGACAAAGTTCATGCCCAACTCGAAATCGGCTGGAAGCGGTGGGCTAATCTATCCTTCTGGGTGATCGCCACCCATATTTTGATTGATATACCTACCACCTACGGAACTCAGGCACTGCAACCATTTACAAACTATCCGGTTACAACCGACTCCATTTTCATTATCGATCCGCTTTATACTGTTCCGCTTCTGCTCGGCCTTCTTGTATCTCTTTTTCTAAACCGGACGTCGAACAAACGGAGAATCATAAATTATGCAGGATTAACCATCAGTACGTTTTACCTAATCTGGGCTTTAGGTATTAAAGCACACGTTCACGGTACTTTTCAGGAATCGTTCACTCAGCAGTATGGGAACTACGAGAAAATGAAAACCACCCCGAATGGACCCACCACGTTTTTGTGGAACGGATACATTGTGAAAAACGACACACTCTACCACTCCCTTTACTCCATTTTTGATGAATCCACAGATCTCGAATTCAGGTCTATACCAAGAAACAGCCATAAAATTAAACCTTATATAAATGACAGAGCACTGGAAGCCCTCATGTGGTTTTCCCGTGGATACTACACCGTTGAAGAGACCGACGAGGGTGATTTACTCTATTACGATTTACGGTTCGGCAGGGATGATCTTTGGCTTACAGATGAAGGAGGTTTTGTGTGGCGAAACAGGCTGATTTTTGATGATGCCGGTAACGCACACACATTTGAACAGGATTTACCCTCATTCGATGCGCGATCTGAAAATTTAGGTCTTTTCTGGAATCGCATTTGGGGTCAATAATTTAGTATTTTTCTCGTTACAAATTTCTCCGTGACGAAATTACCATTATAGCTACAATCGAACATCAAAAATATGAAACGACCACTTATTATTACCGGTGTCATCGTGCTGTTTATCGGCATTTTTGCCTACAATGCAATGGACACAATAACACCGAAAGAGATTGAAAATGCTCCCGACTGGATGGAGCTTGATGAAGCAATTGCTCTTGCCGAATCCGATGATAAACTTGTGCTTATCGATATTTTTGAAGTGGGTTGTCAGTTTTGCCGCGAAATGAACAGGGAGGTATATCCGGCACCATCAACCCGGGCCGTTATTGACCGAGACTTTCTCCCTGTTAAAGTAAACGGCAACTCCGATAACCTTATCACATTTATGGGGGAAGAGATGACAGAACAGGAGTTTGCAAACAAAATGGGGCTCTCTGCTTTTCCCTTTACCGTAATTCTCGATAAAGAGGGAAATATAATTGACAAGCGCAGAGGTTTTATGGATGTGCGGGGACTTACGCAATTTATGCGAAACGCCAAAGAGAAAGTAACGCAGAGTTAAGCAACTCAAAATTCCCCTGTTATTAAAATAGAAAAGGAGCATTGACCAGAGATCAATGCTCCTTTTTTTATTTAAATGTGCTCTTACCCTGTTGCGTACGCCCGCACATCGGCCATATCAACCATCAGGTCAAACAGGGCCGTGTTTCTCACAAAGGTAGGAATTCG